>NVSO02000078.1 GCA_002401305.2 Rhodobiaceae bacterium
GCAATATTTTTTGTAGATCAACTCGTCGCCGTCAATCTCCGCATTCACAGAAGGTACTTCGCCAAGGGCTGCGATACAGGCTTTGACAAAGAAGCCCATGAAGCCCAGACGCACACCGTGCTTTTTCTCAAACAGCTCTTTGTATTCTTTACGCAAGCTCATCACAGCACTCATATCAACTTCATTAAAAGTTGTGAGCATGGCAGCTGTGTTTTGAGCCGCTTTCAAACGGGTCGCAATGGTTTTACGCAACCGTGTCATGCGCACACGCTCTTCACGCGGCGCATCTTCAGCCGAGCTCGGTGCCCGTGCAATAGGAGCGGCAGGCGCTGGAACAGCGATAGGAGCAACAGGGGCTGCCGGAGCGACGGGAGCCGCAGGCGCTTTGGCTTCAATCGCTGCCAAGACGTCGGCTTTAACCAACCGACCCCCTTTGCCACTGCCTTTAATCGCAGACGCATTCAAACCGTTTTCATCGATCAGCTTACGCACTGCTGGAGACAATGCATCGCTTGCACTCTCAACTGCTGCGACCGGAGCCGGTGCAGCGACAGGGGCTGGAGCCGTTTTAACAGGAGCAGGAGCCGCAGCGGTAGGTTTTGCCGTAACAGTAGCGCCAGCCTCGCCGATAGAGCCCAGCAAAGCATCCACTTCAACTGTATCGCCTTCAGCCACCAAAATTTCCGCCATCACACCCGCAGCAGGTGCGGGCACTTCGATGGTTACTTTGTCGGTTTCAAGCTCTACCAGCGGTTCATCGATAGCAACAGCCTCACCCGGTTTTTTGAACCATTGAGCGACAGTCGCCTCAGTAATTGATTCCCCAAGTGCTGGTACGCGGATTTCGGTAGCCATTAGTTCATTCCTTCTCAGACAACTCGACGTTAAGCAACGACAAGCGCTTCGTTCAAGAGCAGTTGCAATTCTTGTTGGTGTTTACTCATCAATCCAGTTGCAGGCGATGCCGCAGCACTCCGCCCTGCATAACGTGCCCGGTGATAGCGCGCGTCAATATGGTTGAGCACCCATTCGATATTTGGTTCCACAAAGGACCAAGGACCCATATTTTTGGGCTCTTCCTGACACCAGACAATTTCTGCCTGTGGGAAGCGGGACAGCTCGGAAATCAAGGCACGGGCCGGGAACGGATAGAGTTGTTCCACACGCATGATGTACACATCATCAATGCCGCGTTTTTCCCGCTCTTCATACAGATCAAAATAGACCTTGCCCGAGCACAGCACGACACGTTTGATTTTATTGTCGGCTTGCAGCTTGATCTTTTGGTCCGCAAGGATTTGCGCATCATCCCACAGCACCCGGTGGAAGGATGACCCATCCCCCAGTTCAGCCAATGTGGACACTGCCCGCTTGTGACGGAGCAAAGACTTCGGTGTCATAACGATCAACGGCTTACGGAAATTCCGGTGCAGCTGACGGCGTAACGCATGATAGTAGTTTGCCGGCGTGGTCAAATTCACCACTTGCATATTGTCTTCCGCGCAGAGCTGCAAATACCGCTCAAGACGCGCAGACGAATGCTCAGGACCTTGACCTTCAAAACCGTGTGGCAACAGCATCACCAAACCAGACATGCGCAACCATTTGCGCTCGCCAGAGGAGATGAACTGGTCGACCACCACTTGGGCGCCGTTAGCAAAGTCACCGAACTGGGCTTCCCACATCACAAGCTTATTAGGTTCAGCCAATGTGTAGCCATACTCAAACCCAAGCACTGCATTTTCTGACAACATGGAGTTGATCACTTCATAGTCAGAATTTGCGTCCTTGGCCAAAGAGTTGAGCGGCACATAGGTGGACTCATCTTGCTGGTCATTCAAAACAGAGTGGCGCTGGGAGAACGTGCCGCGTTCAGAATCCTGACCTGACAAACGCACGCCAAACCCTTCATCCAGCAACGTCCCAAACGCCATCGCTTCGCCCATCGCCCAATCAATACCTTGGCCAGTATCAATCATCTTGGCGCGGTTCGCGAGCAAACGCGTCACAGTCTTGTGGGCATTAAAGTCATCGGGCACAGTTGTAAGTGCTGCCCCAACCCGTTTAAGCGTATCGAGTGGCACAGCAGTTTCGCCCCGGCGCGCTTCGCCTTGAGCTGCTTCCATGCCCGCCCAACGCCCATCAAGCCAATCAGCTTTGTTAGGACGGAAAGCCCGAGCCGCTTCAAAATCAACTTCAAGCGTTGCCCGGAAGGTCGCTTTGCGTTCGGTAAACTCATCTGCCGTCAGCAGGCCATCGGCAATCAGACGGTCGCCGTAAATTTCAAGCGTGGTGCGATGTTTGCCGATCTTTTTGTACATTAATGGCTGCGTGAACATCGGCTCGTCACCTTCATTGTGACCAAAGCGACGATAGCAGAACATGTCGATGACGACGGGACGGTTAAATTTCTGACGGAACTCAGTCGCAATTTTCGCCGCATGAACCACAGCTTCCGGGTCATCCCCGTTCACATGGAAAATCGGTGCCGCAACCATCTTGGCCATATCAGACGGATAAGGAGAGGAGCGCGAATTATGCGGGCTGGTTGTAAAGCCAATTTGGTTGTTCACGATAAAGTGGATCGACCCACCCGTACGGTGACCTTTAAGGCCTGAAAGCCCCAAACATTCCGCCACAACACCTTGACCCGCAAACGCGGCATCGCCGTGAAGCAAAAGAGGAATGGCTGTATTACGGTCGCGACCAAATTGGTCTTGCTTGGCGCGTGCTTTGCCCAAAACCACCGGATCAACAATTTCCAAGTGAGAAGGGTTGGCAGTCAGCGACAAGTGAACTTTGTTATTATCGAACTCACGGTCAGAAGACGCGCCGAGGTGATATTTCACATCGCCGGAACCTTCAACGTCCTCAGGGTTTACAGACCCCCCCCGGAACTCGTGGAAAATCGCTTGGAACGGCTTAGCCAACACATTGGTAAGCACATTAAGCCGGCCCCGGTGAGGCATGCCAATGACGATTTCTTTAGCACCCAAAGCACCACCACGTTTGATGATCTGCTCAAGTGCGGGAATCATAGATTCCGCACCGTCCAGACCGAACCGCTTGGTGCCTGTGTATTTCACACCCAAGAACTTCTCGAAGCCCTCAGCGTGGATCAACTTATCAAGGATCGCTAAACGACCCTCTTTGGTAAAGGTAATCTCTTTGTTGCGGCCCTCAATACGTTCCTGCAACCAACCCTTCTCTTCAGGGTCAGAAATATGCATGAATTCAATGGCAAAGGTACCGCAATAGGTCCGGTGCAAAATGTCGAGCATTTCGCGCACAGTGGCGTGCTCTAGCCCCAACACATTATCAATGAAGATCCGGCGATCCATGTCATCTGGACCAAAACCGTAAGATTCCGGCTGCAACTCAGGGTGATGGCTCTCCCCGCGCATATCAAGCGGATCAATATCAGCGTCCAAGTGACCGCGGATCCGGTAAGCTCGGATCATCATCAGCGCACGAATGGAATCCAACGTCGCTGCGCGCACATCAGTGTCAGAGGCACCGGGCAGAGCAGCAGAAATTTTGGATTGAATTTTGGGCTGATCGATTTCAGCAGCGCCCCAATTACTGTCCAGCGCTGAAACCAATTCACCATTTGCAGGTTTAGGCCAATCTTTCCGGGCCCAGGAAGCGCCTTGCGCGCTTTTCAGCACGTCCTCAGGCGCGTCGCCCAAACTGGCAAAGAAAGTTTGCCAGTCCGAATCTACTGATTTCGGATTTTCTTGATACTGAGCATAAAGCTCTTCCACATAGGCCGCATTTGTGCCCGATAGGAACGAGGTTTGCTCGAAATTTTCGTTTTCGGTAGACTTGCTCATGCTGGTCGATGCGGAAGGGGCCCGCACCCCCCTTCTAAATTTATTGGGATGCCACACTCAAATTAACCATCTAAGTGTGGCACGCCCAATATTAAGGTCCTCTTTAATTTGCCGCCATCATCGCAAATTAAACAGTAAATAAATCACACATCCCCTTGAGGGATTTGTGATTAGCCTTTTAGTACGTCGACAAGGGTCGTACCCAATGCAGCAGGGGAATCCACCATAATAACGCCGGCAGATTTCATTGCGTCAATTTTGTCGCCAGCACCACCTTTACCGCCAGATACAATCGCACCCGCGTGGCCCATCGTACGGCCTGGAGGAGCCGTTACACCGGCAATAAAGCCAACCATTGGCTTCTTGATTTTGTTGGCTTTCAGGAATTCAGCAGCTTCTTCTTCAGCAGCGCCCCCGATTTCACCAATCATGATGATGGATTCTGTTTCATCATCGCCAAGGAACATTTCCAAGGCGTCAATGAATTCAGTCCCCTTAACAGGGTCCCCACCAATACCGATACAAGTAGATTGACCCAAGCC
>NVSO02000079.1 GCA_002401305.2 Rhodobiaceae bacterium
GGACACGAGCTCTGCTGAAACCCATTTTGGTTTCAAGACCGTTCCTGAGGCGGACAAGGCTAAAATGGTCCATGAGGTTTTTGCCCAAGTGGCTGAACGTTATGACCTGATGAATGACCTGATGTCTGGTGGCCTACACCGGCTCTGGAAACAAGTCATGCTGGATTGGCTTAACCCACCGCGCTCCGATAAACCCTACCACCTCATCGATGTGGCGGGCGGGACAGGCGACATTGCGTTTCGCTGTCTAGACCGCGCAGGCAGCGGTGCGCAAGTCACACTGTGCGACATCAACGAACACATGTTGCAAGTGGGGCGTGAACGGTCTGAGAAACACGGCTATAGCGACCGGGTTGAGATTGCGTGCGGCGATGCGATGAAATTGCCTTTCCCCGATCAATCGTTCGATGCCTATACGATTGCCTTCGGCATTCGCAATGTCACGCGCGTTGATGAGGCCATTGCAGAAGCCTACCGGGTTCTCAAACCGGGTGGGCGCTTTATGGTGCTGGAATTCTCCCATGTGGTGTTGCCAGTCATCGACACGCTTTATGAGCGTTATTCTTTTGCGGTCATCCCACAGATGGGCAAGTTCGTCACGGGCGAGGCTGACCCCTATCAATATTTGATTGAGAGCATCCGGCAATTCCCGCAACAAGAGCGGTTCAAGCAAATGATTGAAGCCGAAGGGTTTGAGCGGGTTTCCTACCGCAACCTCACCGGCGGTGTTGCCGCCATTCACTCTGGTTGGCGGATTTAACTCATATGCTGCGCAGTCTTCGCTCCCTTAGCCAATTGTTTCGTACCGCACGCGTGCTTGCACGTCATGATGCGCTGTTCTCGCTTGAAGTGACCCAATCAATGCCTTTGCCCGCACGGATTGCGCGACATATTCTGCGATTTGGCGCGGGGCGTATTGCTGATGATTCCTCTTCTGGCGAACGTCTCTCCAGTGCCTTTGAACAATTAGGGCCGACCTATATCAAGATGGGGCAATTCCTTGCCACCCGCGCCGATGTGGTTGGACCTGAGATTGCCAATGGTCTGGCTGTATTGCGCGATAAGCTCCCGTCCTTTGGGCGCGAGAAGGCTGTCGACATTATCCAAAGCGACTTTCATCAACCGATTGAGGCGCTCTATCATTCCTTTGGCGACCCGGTGGCGGCCGCCTCCATTGCCCAAGTTCACAAAGCCACCCTGCTTGAAGACGACGGTACTGAAAAGACCGTGGCGGTGAAGGTTCTGCGACCCGATGCCCAAGCCCGATTTGACCGCGAACTTGATGCCTTTTTCTGGGCCGCTGAAATGGCGGAACGGTGTGTACCGTCTATGCGCCGATTGCGTCTCGTCGATGTGGTGCAGACCTTGGCAGATAGTGTTGAGCTGGAAATGGATTTGCGGCTAGAAGCTGCCGCCCTGTCTGAAATGGCCGAGCGCTCCGTCCAAGACACTCACTACCGGGTGCCGAGTGTTGATTGGAAACGCACCAGTAAGCGGGTGCTCACTTTGGAATGGGTTGATGCCATTCCCGCCGCTGATATTGAGGCCCTGACCGAGGCCGGTATTGACCTGCCGAAATTGGCAACTCACATCATTCAAACATTCTTGACCCATGCCTTGCGCGAAGGGTTTTTCCACGCAGACATGCATCAGGGGAATTTATTCGTTGATCCTGATGGGACCTTGGTGGCCATCGACTTTGGCATTATGGGTCGGTTGGACGCCAAATCACGGCGGGTATTGGCTGAAATCCTCTACGGTTTTGTCCAACAGGATTATCGCCGGGTTGCCGAAGTTCATTTCGAAGCCGGTTATGTGCCTAAAACCCAAGACGTAGAACTGTTTGCCCAAGCGCTGCGCGCTATCGGTGAACCTATTTTTGGTAAATCGGCCGAAGATGTTTCCATGGGTCGGTTACTGACCCAGCTGTTTGATACCACCGGTCAATTTGAAATGGCGACCCGACCTGAATTGGTGCTGCTGCAAAAAACCATGGTCGTTGTCGAAGGTGTGGCCCGCAGTTTTGATCCCGACCACAATATTTGGGACAGTGCAGAACCCATCGTACGCCAATGGATTGAACAAGAGATGGGGCTTGAAGCCCGCCTTCAAGAAGCTGCCAATAGTGCTACAGCTTTAGCTCAAGCGGCAGCTGAATTGCCGGAGTTTCTCGAGCGCATGGGACGGGCCGCCCGGCAGCTCTCGGATCAATTGGATGAAGGCGGCTTACGCCTGCACGCTGACACTGCTAAAGCCATTGGCAAAGCAGAAGGGGCCGCTCAGCGCCCCGGTCATCTGGCTCTTTGGGCCATCGCTGCGGCCTTGGGTGCCCTTGCGATCATTCAAATCCTCTAATTCCCCCATTCTGCTGAATCTGTGGAAATAATACCCTTTTTTCTGCGGTTTCATTTTTATCTACACATTTGAGTGGTAAAACCCTATATTCCCCTCCAAATGACGCTTGATGCCCTCTGTCCTACCGATCCCTCGGAAAGGAGCATGACGGCGACTGTAAGCGCTTTTGTGAGGGAGTTTCTGTGACTGAGCTGACACCACTCCACGGTAAACGTATTTTGCTGATTATTGGCGGCGGCATTGCGGCCTATAAAACATTGGAATTGATCCGTCGCTTGGCGGACAAGGGTGTGCGAGTGCGCGCCATTATGACCAAAGCCGCGCATGAATTTGTCACGCCCCTTTCTGTCTCCAGTCTTACAGGTGAAAAAGTCTACACCGACCTTTTTGATCTGACCGATGAAGCTGAGATGGGACACATCCAACTTTCACGCGACGCGGACCTTCTGCTGGTGGCTCCTGCCACCGCTGACCTCATGGCGCGCATGGTTGCAGGCATGGCCAATGATCTGGCTACCACGGCGCTCCTGGCCACTGACAAGCCTGTGATGGTGGCGCCTGCCATGAATGTGCGGATGTGGGAGCATAAAGCCACCCAACGTAATATTGCTCAGCTCACCCAAGACGGTGTTGGGTTTATTGGACCCGATGACGGCAACATGGCGTGCGGTGAATTTGGTCCGGGACGACTTTCTGAAACGCCTGACATTATTGCTGCCTTGGAAAATCATTTCAGTGCCGCAACAGGGCCGCTTGCCGGACGCCATATTTTGGTGACCTCTGGCCCCACTCATGAGCCAATTGATCCGGTGCGCTATTTGGCCAATCGGTCGTCTGGCAAACAAGGCCATGCGATTGCAGGCTCGCTTGCAAGCTTAGGGGCCCAGGTGACACTTGTCGCAGGCCCGACTGCACAACCCACTCCACAAGGTGTAAAAATTGTACACGTTGAGACGGCACGTGAAATGTTGGCAGCGTGCCAAACAGCCCTTCCTGCAGACGGCGTTATTTGTGCTGCAGCGGTTGCTGATTGGCGTGTGGTGCAAGATGCCGAACAGAAAATGAAAAAGGGACCGGACGGAGTGCCTGCTTTGGCGCTCACGGAGAACCCTGACATTCTGGCAATAATTTCCCAACTGCCTAAAGGTCAGCGCCCGGCTTTGGTTGTTGGTTTTGCTGCTGAAACAGAAAAAATTATTGAACATGCCACTGCCAAATTGGCGCGCAAAAAATGTGATTGGCTTGTGGCCAATGACGTATCGCCTGCAAGCGGTGTGATGGGCGGGGATATGAATACCGTTCACGTGCTCAGCGCCACTGGCCGCGACGACTGGCCCCAATTGAGCAAGACAGAAGTCGCTGATCGGTTGGCGCGCAAAGTTGCAGATTATTTTTCAACATCCTCTCATCATTAGACGGACCTATCATGACGCTGAAAGTTTCCATAGACGTACAAACCCTTCCTCATTTTGGTGATTTGGTTTTGCCTGCTTACGAAAGTGAAGGGGCGGCCGGAATGGATTTGCGTGCAGCTCTTGGGGACGGCGAAGTCATCACACTTGAACCGGGTGCCAAAGCCATGGTGCCAACGGGTTTGGCAATGGCGTTGCCTGTTGGCCATGAAGCGCAGATACGTCCGCGCTCTGGCCTTGCCGCAAAACACAGCGTTACGGTGCTTAACTCACCGGGCACAATTGACAGCGATTACCGGGGTGAAGTCAAAGTTATCCTGATCAATCATGGATCGTCACCGTTCAAAATTGAACGGGGTGAACGCATTGCCCAAATGGTGATTGCGCCTGTGACACAGGGTGTTTGGACCCGCGTCGAAGAGCTATCCGAAACGGCCCGAGGGGCGGGCGGCTTTGGATCAACCGGTACAAAAGGCTAAGGCTTTGACCGCTGGTTGAGATGAAACGGATTGAGAGGATAAGAACATGCTGCGTCTATCTAAGAAGACCTTACTGGCGCTTGAGGCCGTGGTCGATGTCGCGGTGAACGCTCGGCCCGATCCGGTGCAATCCAAAGACATCACAAAACGTCAAGGTATCCCGCAGCGTTATCTCGAACAGGTGATGCAGCAACTTGTTCACGCCAGTATCCTCAAAGGGGTGCGTGGCCCCCGCGGTGGATATCGCTTGGCGCGCGAACGTCGGCGTATTACGCTGGCTGAAATTGTTCGCGTTGTGAGTGCGATGGAAGCCAGCGAAGAGCCGAGCCCGGGACCCTCTGAATTGGGACAAAAGGTTGTTGGTCCTTTGTGGGACGAAATTCAAAGCGAAATGATCACGCGCCTTGAAGCCATTACCATCGAAGATTTGTGCCAGAAAGCAAATGCGGCTGGTGTGGGTGCTGCGTCCAAACCAACCAGTGATTTTATTATTTAAGGCCCCTAACAAAGATCATTTGACATCATAAATAATATGCATGGCCCTCTTATGGCGCCAGCAACAAGGTGGAGGCTATTATGAGCGAAGAGCGTCTAGGTCGCGGAAAAATTTACAACAACATTATTGAAACCATTGGGAACACACCTCTCGTGCGGCTTAATAAGACCGCCAAAAACGCAGGTGCCAAAGCTGATATTTTGTTGAAGCTGGAATATTTTAACCCGCTTTCCAGTGTCAAAGACCGCATCGGCCAAGCCATGATCGAAGACCTTGAGAACAAAGGCATGATCAATGAGCAAACACTGATCGTCGAACCCACATCAGGTAACACCGGCATTGCGCTTGCTTTCGTGTGTGCCGCCAAAGGGTATAAATTGACGCTGTGCATGCCCGAAAGCATGTCCATTGAGCGCCGCAAAATGCTGGCCTTGCTTGGGGCGACCATCGAACTTACCCCCGCTGAA
The DNA here is from genome assembly GCA_002401305.2 of Rhodobiaceae bacterium. Taxonomy (GTDB): domain Bacteria; phylum Pseudomonadota; class Alphaproteobacteria; order Parvibaculales; family Parvibaculaceae; genus NORP139. The sequence continues at coordinate 5,210 of NVSO02000079.1, forward strand.
AAAGGCATGAAGGGGGCTGTGGCTCGCGCACAGGAATTGCTGGAAGAGCACCCTAATGCTGTGATGCCTCAACAGTTTGATAATCCGGCGAACCCGGCTGTACACAGACGCACGACGGCTGAAGAGATTTGGAATGATACGGACGGCACTGTTGATGTGGTGATTTCTGGCGTTGGCACCGGCGGCACGTTCACTGGCATTTCTAGCTTGATCAAGGAACGCAAACCAAGCTTCAAAATGGTTGCTGTGGAACCTGAAGACAGCCCTATCTTGTCTGGTGGCCAACCGGGCCCGCACAAAATTCAAGGCATCGGGGCAGGCTTTATTCCGGGCAACCTCGACACAGACCAAATTGATGAAGTCATCACCATTGGCAATGAAACCGCTTTTGAAACCGCTCGTTTGGTTGCGCGTGAAGAA
>NVSO02000008.1 GCA_002401305.2 Rhodobiaceae bacterium
GAAGCCAAAGCACGCATCATCAACATTGCGTCCATCAACGGCTTGAACCCCCCATCCTTGGAAACCTATTCTTATTCCACATCAAAAGCCGGCATGGTGATGTTGACCCGTCATTTGGCCAGCCGCTTGGCATCAGAAAACATCTTGGTCAATTCCATTGCACCAGGTCCGTTCCCAAGCAACATGATGGCAGCCACTTTGGCCACCATGGGTGATGAAATCAAAGCCGCCAACCCAATGGGTCGTATCGGCGAACCTGAAGACATCGCAGGCGTTGCTCTCTTCCTCGCATCACGCGCATCAGCCTACACAACAGGCGTATGTATTCCATGTGACGGCGGCGCCAGCCAGTTGGGCAGCTTGCTTTAAGCACCCCTATTTCTACGAATGCAAAAGGCGGGACCCTCGGGACCCGCCTTTTTATTGCCGTTAAGTCTAACGCTCTTTAGTCAGCCGCGACCGACTGCGCCGCACGCGCATGAGCCACAATCAATTCCAGAATTTTAGGACACACACCGTCTGGCAAATCATGCCCCATCCCCTCAATGATCTCGAGCTTGGCACCCGGAATACTCTTGGCGGTATCTATACCACCCTCTACGCGAACCAAGGCATCATCGCGACCATGGATGACGAGTGACGGCAGGGTTACTTTGCCCAAGCGCTCCACCCGGTTACCATCGCCTAAAATCGCTGCGTACTGACGCGCATTGCCTTCAGGGTAAAAACTCCGCTCATATGACGCGGTAATCAGCTCTCGTAACTCTTCATCCGTTTTGGGCCACGCAGGGCTTTCATAAGCCCGCCGACCCGGCACGCCCACCTCCAGCACATCTTCCAAGGCATCACTTTTGGCCGTAACCATCAACGCCTTCTGCGCTTCTTTTGTGGCAGGGGGCACGTCAGGATTACCCGTTGTCGACATCACAGAGGTCATAGACAACACCCGGTCGCTATGCTCAATCGCCATCATTTGCACCAACATGCCGCCCATGGAAATGCCAAACACATGCGCTTGGCCAATGCCCAAAGCGTCCAGCACCGCAATGCCGTCCCCCGCCATGTCTGACAGCGTATAGGGAATGTCAGGCACATTGCCCGCACGCACTTGTTTAAACACATCCTTAGCGACTGGCTGACCACCATCGGGAAACTTTTGCGACAATCCGACGTCCCGGTTGTCATAGGCGACAACTTGAAAACCAGCGTCAACCAAACCGTCGATCAACAATTTAGGCCACGTAATAAGCTGAGACGTATATCCGTTCGCTAACAAAAAAGCCGGATGGTTTGGGTTTCCATGCCGTTCAACTTCAATCGCGATACCGCGTGCATCTACTTGCATAAATCCCCCTACTCCGCAGGTTGCGCAGCGCGCACTGTATTGGTGGCAATCGCGGATACAATTGGGCCATAAAGGGCTTCGGGTACAGAATGCCCCATGCCTTCAAACTCAAGATATTCAGCGCCAGTAATATGGGCAGCCGTATCACGCCCCCCATCAACCGGTACCAAAGGATCAATGTCCCCGTGAATAATGAGAGTTGGACATTTAACCTTGGCCAACCGTTCCCGCCGGTCGCCGTCACCCACAACCGCTGCCATTTGGCGCAACACGCCTTCTGGGTAGAAGCTGCGATGGAAATCACGCAGCACGTCTTTTTCCAAATCCTCAGGAGCCTTCGCGTAAACCGGACCCGCAATTGTCGTCTGCGCTTGAATACCGCGCGCCACCACAGCGTCCACATCACTTGCATCCGGAGCCGGGCTCATCAATACAGCCATCGCTTCAGGAGAGGCAGGGTTTAGGCCCGCATGTCCGGTGGTCGACATAATAGAGGTCATGCTTTTCACCTTTTCAGGGTGCCCAAAGGCCATGTGCTGCACGATCATCCCGCCCATAGACGCCCCCACAATGTGGGCAGCAGGAATATTGAGCGCACCTAAAAGAGCCACAGCATCATTCGCCATGTCTTTCAGCTCATACACCATCTCAGGCTTTTGCCCGGTCATCGAGGCTTCAAGGATCTTCATCAAATCAGGAATACCTTTGTGCCCAAATTTGCTTGAAAGCCCGACATCCCGATTATCAAAACGGATGACGTAAAAACCTTTGTCCACCAATTGCTGACAAAATGGCTCTGCCCAAAGCGTCAATTGCGCCCCAAGCCCCATCACCAACAACAAAGGCTCGCCGCTCGCAGGCCCAAAGGTTTCATATTCTAAACTAATGCCATTCGCTTCAATTTGCGTCATTTGCTCTCCCATTCACGCCGGTCAGGGCGCTTTGTTCCAATTACGTTGGACAGAGACTAACAGCAGCTTTGCGCATTTCGCAAAGTTTCCTTAACCTGAGCCTCAAATGTAAGCCTTCAGCAGTTTGCATTGCCTGAGACCGGAATCACTGGTTTAATTAAATCCATTAGAACGCATCACCCAAAAGCGCCCCAAGCGCCTCATCAGAAAGCAGCGTTATGACCCAGTCCCCCGCAGACGCCCCGAGCAAATCGGTAGATCTCTTCTTTTCCTTCAGATCGCCCTATTCTTATTTGATTACGCCGCGCATCGTGCAGTTGGAAAAAGACTACGACGTTACCGTCAACGTGCGTCCCGTGTACCCAATTGCTGTCCGCATCAAGGACTTCTTCAAGGATGTGAACCCGATGTGGCCGCCCTATTTGTTCAAAGACACCGTACGTGTCGCGCAAATGGAAGGCATGGAGTACAGGTGGCCGAGCCCAGATCCAATCGTGATGGATCTCGCAACCGGCGTTGTGCCCGAAGAACAACCCTATATTCACCGCCTCACACGCCTCGGCGTTGCAGCAGGTGAAAAAGGCAAAGCGCTCCCCTTCATCACCGAAATCGGCAAATTGACCTTTGGCGGCGTCAAAGATTGGCATGAAGGCGACCATCTTGCCCAAGCAACGGCCCGCGCCGGCCTAGACTTGAGCGAGCTAGACCAACTCATTATCGACAAGGCCAATCACTACGCCAGCGCCATTGAAAACAATGAAGCGGGCCAAAAAGCAGCGGGCCATTGGGGCGTACCCCTCATGGTCTACGAAGATGAGCCCTTCTTTGGTCAAGACCGCATCAGCCACCTGCGCTGGCGCCTCGATCAACAGAATTTGAAAAAATAGCGGTAATTAGCCAAAAATCGAGTTTCGGGGAAAATTTACATAAATTGTGACCTATCTCCGAAACTCGACAGCAATTAAGAAGCAAGATTTCACCTTAAAAATGAACAGACATTAAGACTTATCATAGGCCCTGTGCACTAGCTTAAATTCAAGTTCAGCAATGAACAAAGCGTAGTGGATACGTCTCGCAAACATCTCATTGAGAGATACGGGGGAGGCGCACATAAAGGGTGAGATTATGTTTCCTAAGAGTACATTTCTAAAATTTGGCGTCGCAGCTTGGGCGGCTGCGTTTTCTCTCTTCAGTGCCAATGCGTGGGCAATGGAAGACCAGTTAAACAAGGTCAACGCCTATGCACAGAATGAATTGAATGAATGGGCACACCACCCCGTCATCATCGCAGCCTTACGCAAACAAAATGAAGAACACGCGGCTTTGTCTTTTGAACACATTGTTTCCTTGGACACTGCATGGCGCGCCAGTAAGACCGAAGATGCCAACGAAGCGCTCACCATCCGTCTCAACAACAAAACAGCTGCGTTCTTGAAAGGCATTCAGGCCGCAAGCAGTTTTGCCATCACAGAAGTATTCGTCGTGGATAACCGGGGCCTAAATGTCGCGCAGTCCACCGCCACATCTGACTTTTGGCAGGGTGACGAAGATAAATGGCTTAATCCCTTTTATCACGATGAGAAGACCGATACCGGCACGTCTTATGACATCAGTGACATAGATTACGATGCCTCTACCGGCGCCGTCCAAGTACAAGCCAGCCTGCCGATCAAAGACCCTGAGACAGGCGACACAATCGGAACGATTACTTTCGGCTTCAACCTTGGAAAATTATCCTCGTAGCAGTCCCCCCCTGCTACCAATTTTCGCAGCGCCCTGGTGCACTGCGAAGCAGAAAGGGCCGGTTGTCCTCGCATCCGGCTCTTTCGTGCATCTGGCCTTCGGTTTGCCCCTAAAACAGGCCCCACCAAAGCGTGTGTTGACAAGCGCGCCCCGGCGAAAGATGGTAGCGCCGCTCCTTCCTGCCCCCCCTTTTTAAGAGACGCTCCATGAAACGCGATTTGCCGCAAATGGCACAAGAAACCTTCGACCTCGTCATTATCGGTGGCGGCATTTCTGGGGCCTCCATCGCATGGGACGCCACGCTTCGCGGCC
>NVSO02000080.1 GCA_002401305.2 Rhodobiaceae bacterium
AAACGGGCCCAATCTTGGGCTGTCATGTTGATGTAAGATGAGCCGATGAAGCTGCCGGAGCGGTCGAACTCAGGCACTGCGTTGCGAATGCCGATGGGCTGCAAAAGGGCGCGTTCCATGAATGCGTGGGAGGCCTGCGAATTGCGATCAGTGCTTAAGGCGCGCCGCATTATCCACCCCAAAATATTGCTGGTGCCGCTGGAATAGGACCAATGGGTGCCTGGCGCGTGTTTGATGGGGAGGGAGGCTGCATAGCCGCCGGTGTTGAGGCGACCGATGCCAAAGAGCATGGGCAGAGCGTGGGATTTCTCGGGGTCGTCGTATACCTCCTCAAAGGAGAGGCCGCTTTGCATGCGCAAGAGATGGTCGAGCGTAATAAAACCACGCTGATCGTGTGAGGAGCGGTGCCAAATGTCGATGGGGGCCGGCTTGTCGAGGGCTAATTGACCGTCGCGCACCAGAATGCCCATGAGCGCGTGGGTGACGCTTTTGGCCATGGACCATGAGGGAAACGGTGTTGTGTCGCTAAAGCCTTGCTTATAGGCCTCTGCAATGACCTTCCCTTTGCGCACAACAAGGGTGGCGCGCACATTCTCTAGGCCTTTTTGCGGGGTGGTGCCCAGAGCGGTTTGTAAGACTTGTTCCAGCTTTGCAGGTGTTGCTGCGCGGGGCCATGTTTGGGTGGGCCAAGGCACATCAGGGGCTTGAGCTGGTAGGGTGCTTAGGGACGGCAGGGGTAGCGGGTCGGGTTCTGTCTCAGCTCGTACAGGTGACGTGCTGGCGAGCGCGGCTATCCATATGCCTAATCCTAAGTAGAGCGCGCGAGATGATTTTTTTGTTTTTATGGGCAGGTGCATGGACACAGACGCGCTCCGTAGGTCATCTTAGGGATTGATTTGGTTGGAGAGTAAAGGGGAACGCTGTGAACTTCAAATTTGTGGTTGCGGCAAGTGTTTTGGTCGTGGCGATGATGCTGCTTTATCAGACGGCTGAAAAGAAAGTAGACGCAGCCTTTATTGTTGCCAATGCGGTTGCTAAGACGGCGTGCACCTGTGTGTTTGTGGCGAAGCGACCGCTTGAGGCGTGCCGAAAAGATGACCCGCCAGGGTTCTCGCTTGCGCGTGCATGGGTGACGGGGGCTGTTGGGGATGAGACAAGCGACGCGCTTTCGGGGGTATCAACCTCTGTGATGTGGGTTGTGCGGGGACGGGCTTTCTATTGGCCGGACCTCGGGTGCCAGTTGGAATAGGGGCTCATTCGGCGTGGTTTTCGGGGAATTTTGAGGTTTTTTTGGCCTAAATGCACAAAAAACATCGCTGAGAGCGATTCTTTCGTCGATTCCGTGTTTTGGCCGTGGACGCGGGGCTGCTTTGATTGTATAAACCCCGCCAATCTTGAGAGTTCTTCCGTGCGGAGAATCTGTTGAGAACTGAATTTGAAATCCTACAGGTTTCGGGCTTCATATGATGGCGCTGCAGTTTTGCGCCTCTCTACGAGCGTCCGCCTTAGACATGAGAGCAATAATATGGCTGTTCCAAAGAAGAAAGTTACCCGGTCTAAGCGTGGCATGCGTCGCTCAACTGATGCGTTGAAGCAGCCGACTTATATTGAAAATCCAGAAAGCGGCGAACTTCACCGCCCGCACCACGTTGACCTTAAATCTGGTCTCTATCGTGGTCGCCAAGTTTTGGAAGCAAAAGAAGACCTTTAGGGTTTGGTTCTTTTATAGAATTTTAAAAGGCGCTGATTTTTCAGCGCCTTTTTGTTTGTCTGGACGGTGAGGAAGTTTGGGAAATTTAGGGGGCATGGTTTTTGAAGAGCCGCATCCCCTACAAATGCTCAAATTACTTCGGCTTCTTTTTCACTGCCTCAACTACGCGTGGACCTTTATACTGTTCGGCTTTTTTCACCGGAGTATATTGTTCATTTTTTCCGCTTCTGCCCAATTTTTTAGACATGTATATCTCACCTCTTTTCGTCTGCATTCGTTTGTCGCAATGACTTTAAAAATGGAATCGTGTGTTCTTATTTTGTTTCACCGTATTTTCTTCGAAACAGCGCGCGGTGGCAAGAGGAAAAGAGCTTCAAAGCTTTGAATGGGGGGCGTTTCGGCGGACTATCGCCGAGTTGGTGTTTTGGCGCTTTATCGATGATTTATTCCATAATCTGGCTGTTTTGTGCCAGTTCAGAACAGGTTCATGCTGTTGTCGCATTCTATTCTTAACGTTGATTAAGATTTAGAGCGGTTCTGCAAGGGCCCCGTGCTAGGGTTTTGCCATGTAGACCGATTGGGGACACTGGTTGCGCTTTTGAGCGGGCCGTGTTGGTCGTGTCAGGTATTCGCCCGCTAAAGGGCATCAAGACAGTAAGGGGAAATCATGCTTGGTTCAGTGCCGTTGATGGCTGTAATTATCATTATCTACAATGTGCTGGTGTATGTGACGGGAGTGGATTTGTCTGCTGTTGTGATGTCTTTCACATTGATTTCAGGTGAAGAATGGTCGGTCCATATGAGTGACCTGCTGCTTTTGGGCGGTCTCATTCTGTTGTTCTTTGAAATTGTGCGCGCCACGAGTTCTTCAACGTCTTCCATCATCAATCATGGGCTTTCCATGCTGGTGTTTGTGGCGGCTCTGATTGAATTCATCGTGTTAGCGCCCTTTGGCAATACGACGTTCTTCTTGCTGACCTGTTTTGCGCTGTTTGATGTGCTTGCAGGCTTCATCATTACCATTGTCACCGCACGTCGTGACTTTGCCGTTGGTGACTAAGCGCCATTCAGTGGTTTGAGAGATTTGAGGCGGAGCTTAGGCTCCGCCTTTTCTTTTGGCTTGGCGGCTGAGGAGCGCGTCGTAGGCTTTCTGCAAAGCGGCTTGTTCTGGTGGGGCGGTCAAGATATGGCCGTCCAGCTCTGACAAGGTCTGCAGGCCGACGAGTGAATTTGTCGAGAAGGCACCTGTTGCTGTGGCAAGCTGCGCTTGGGTGATGGTTTCTTCGTGCACTGCCAGCCCTTGCTCGCGGGCAAGTTCTATTATTTTAGCGCGGGTTATGCCGGGTAGAATGCCCGCACTTAGGGGCGGGGTCACAAGGCGGGCCTCTTTAAACCAGCAGAAAATATTGCCAACACTGGTGCAGGCCAACTCATCTTGGGTGTTGAGCAGGACGGCTTCTTCTACGCCCTTGGCTGCGGCTTCTTGTTTGGCAAAAATCGCCTCTTGGTAGCCCAGCATTTTTAACCCCGACAAAGGTGAGCGATCATTGCGGCGTGGGGTGGCGATGATCGCGCGCGCATGGGTCGGCGGTGTTGGGCTGGGTGCCACGCTGATGAGACAGGTGGGCGTGGCGTTTGCGGGCGGGAGAATGCCTCTGGGGGCAGGGCCGCGTGCCAGGGTGATGCGGGCCGCGATGCGTGGTTGGGCTTCTAGGTCGTTGGCCTTTAGGAGATCCTCTATTGCTTGGGTGAGACTTTCCAGCGAGGGGCAAGAGGGGAAGGCGAGCGTGCGGGTGCTTGCGAGAAGGCGTGCGTGGTGCTCTGCCAGAAACACAGGCGTGCCATTTTGGATGAGGAGAGTTTCGAACAGACCGTCGCCGAGCAGGAAGCCTCTGTCATTTGGGGCAATGCGTGCGCTGTTGGCATCGACTATTTTGCCGTTGAGCCAAAGTTTCATATCAATTGGTCTCCCTTGCTGGATGAAGTGGAGTGTTGGAAGCTGAAAGCCCGGCGATGCGACCCAAAAAGTTCTCGAGTATTTGGTGCCCGGTGGGGGTCAAAATGGATTCTGGATGAAACTGCGTGCCGACAATGGGCAGTGTTTCATGGGCAAGGGCCATGAGCTCCTTGTCGTCTTGTGCCCATGCTGTGGGGCGGAGCGGTCCGTTGGGGACAAGGTCTGCGACAAGGGCGTGATAGCGGGCGGCGGCGAACGGGTTTTCAAGACCCTCAAACAGGGCGTGGCCATTATGTTTGATCTGGGATGACTTCCCATGGCGCGGATGGCCTGCGCGTCGCACGGTGGCGCCGAAGGCTTGAGCGATGGTTTGGTGACCAAGGCAAATCCCAAAGAGCGGGAATTTTGTCCCAAGCTCGCGCACGATGTCGAGGCAGATGCCTGCTTCATCTGGCGTGCAGGGGCCGGGGGAGAGGATGATTGCTTGGGGATTGAGTTCTTGAATTTGAGCCAACGTGATGGCGTCATTGCGTACCACTTGGCGCTCATATCCAAGCTCGCCGACATAACGGGCCAGATTGAAAACGAAGCTGTCGTAATTGTCGATCAGGAGGATCATTTTTGTTTCTCCTGAGGGAGAACCGTCTGAAGCGTTGACAGGGCGGGGGTTTGCCCTCGTATGGCGCGGATCATCGCGGCGGCTTTGGCTGTTGTCTCATCGTATTCTTCGGGGGGTTTGGAGTCTGCAACGATGCCGCCGCCTGCTTGGAAGAGAATGCGGTCTTCTTTAATCGTCATTGTACGGATGAGTATATTGGTGTCCATTGTCCCATCAAAACCGACGTAGCCGAGACTGCCGCAATAAGGACCTCGGGTAAAAGGTTCGAGCTCTGCAATGATTTCCATTGCGCGGATTTTTGGCGCGCCGGTGATGGAGCCGCCGGGAAAGCAGGTG
>NVSO02000081.1 GCA_002401305.2 Rhodobiaceae bacterium
CCCGATTTCACCAATCATGATGATGGATTCTGTTTCATCATCGCCAAGGAACATTTCCAAGGCGTCAATGAATTCAGTCCCCTTAACAGGGTCCCCACCAATACCGATACAAGTAGATTGACCCAAGCCAGCAGCCGTCGTTTGGCCCACAGCTTCATAAGTCAACGTTCCTGAACGAGAAACGATGCCAACAGATCCACGTCTGTGAATGTGACCCGGCATAATACCGATTTTACATTCACCAGGTGTAATCACGCCGGGGCAGTTTGGACCGATCAAGCGAGAGCGAGAATTTGTCAAAGCCCGTTTTACACGCACCATGTCGAGCACAGGAATGCCTTCAGTGATGCACACGATCAACTCGACCTCAGCATCGATGGCTTCCAAAATAGCGTCAGCCGCGAACGGAGGCGGCACGTAGATCGCAGACGCGTTAGCGCCCGTGCGTTCAACAGCTTCACCCACGGTGTTAAAGACAGGCAGACCCAAATGGTCTTTGCCGCCTTTACCCGGGCTCACGCCACCAACCATTTTAGTGCCATAAGCAATGGCTTGCTCGGAGTGGAACGTACCCTGACTACCAGTGAAGCCCTGGCAGATGACTTTGGTATCTGAATTGACCAATACAGCCATTATTTTGCCTCCTTCACAGCTTTAGTAATCTTGTCGGCAGCGTCGCCAAGATCGTCAGCAGAAATAATTGGCAGACCTGAGTCAGCCATAAGTTTTTTGCCAAGCTCAACGTTGGTGCCTTCAAGACGTACAACCAATGGCACAGAGAGTTTGGTCTCTTTTACCGCAGCAATAACGCCTTCAGCAATCACGTCACAGCGCATGATGCCACCAAAGATGTTGACCAAAACGCCTTCAACAGCTGGATCAGACAAGATCAGCTTAAACGCAGCCGTCACTTTTTCTGTCGTCGCGCCGCCACCAACGTCAAGGAAGTTAGCAGGCTCTTCGCCGTACAACTTGATGATGTCCATGGTAGCCATGGCCAAACCAGCACCGTTCACCATGCAACCGATGGTACCATCGAGTTTCACATAGCTGAGATCGTGCTTGGAGGCTTCAACTTCATGAGGATCTTCCTCATCAAAGTCGCGCAATTCCATGATATCTGGATGACGATAAAGTGCATTCGCATCGAAATTCACTTTCGCGTCGAGGCAGAGCAAGTCGCCCGCGCCGTCTACGATCAGTGGATTGATTTCAAGCAGGGCGATGTCTTCTGTGACAACAGCAGTATAAAGGCTGTTGATCAGCTTAACGCACTGTTTGACTTGATCCCCTTTGAGGCCAAGCGCATAGGCAATTTGACGACCATGGAAGGACTGGATGCCTGTCGCTGGATCCACATTAAATGTGAGGATCTTTTCGGGCGTATCTTCCGCAACCTTCTCAATGTCCATGCCACCTTCAGTCGAGACGACGAAGGAAATCCGGCTTGTGCTCCGGTCTACCAGAACAGAGAGATAGAGTTCTGTTTCAATAGCAGATCCATCTTCAACATAGAGACGGCGCACTAATTTGCCCTCAGGGCCTGTTTGGTGCGTCACCAACGTCATGCCGAGCATACGCTCAGCTTCCGTTTTGACCTCTTCAATGGATTTCACCACTTTAACGCCGCCCGCTTTACCGCGACCGCCTGCATGGATCTGAGCTTTGACAACCCAAACCGGGCCCCCGAGCTCTTCTGCTGCTTTTACGGCTTCATCGGCACTAAATGCCGGGATCCCGCGCGCTACTGGCACGCCATATTTGGCGAGCACAGCCTTCGCTTGATATTCGTGAATGTTCATTCGCTTTGACCGGCCTCCGCGCAATTTACGTGTCTGCGCCTGTTAATGTCCCTAATTGTCATCGAGATATAGCACCGCTGGGAAATCTGACAACAGCAAATATGGGCACCTTTCTGCGGTTTTCCCCGTCCAGACGGCGAATGCGTCGGGGAACGCTTGTCGGAGCGGGATGAATTGCCCTTCACGAAAAATGCGCCCATAGAAAAAGGCGACCCTCATAAAGGGCCGCCTTCCACAAACAATTCTGTCAGAAGAACTAAGAATTACTTAGCTTTGACACGCGCTTTAGGTTTCGCTGTTGTTTTGCCTTTAGCAACTTCAGGGTTGATCTTGATGCACGCATCAACCAGCCCTTTAACGGAGGCGACAGACTTCATGAAGCCTTTCTTCTCAGTTGCAGTCAGGTTCACTTCAACAATGCGCTCAACGCCGCCAGCACCGATGATGACAGGGACGCCAACATAAAGATCTTTCACGTCATATTCGCCGTTCAAGAAAGCAGCACAAGGCATCACGCGTTTTTGATCTTTCAGATAAGCTTCAGCCATTGAGATAGCGGAGGCTGCTGGTGCGTAGAATGCGGAACCGGTTTTGAGCAAGCCAACGATTTCAGCACCACCATCACGGGTACGCTGAACGATTTCAGCCAAACGCTCTTTTGTCGTCCAACCCATTTTGATCAGATCTGGAAGCGGGATGCCTGCAACAGTTGAATAACGTGGCAGTGGAACCATTGTGTCGCCGTGGCCGCCAAGTACGAATGCGTTCACATCTTTGATGGACACATTGAATTCGTCCGCCAAGAAATGTTCAAAGCGTGAGCTATCCAGAATACCCGCCATGCCGACAACTTTGTTGTGTGGCAAGCCAGAGAACTGGCGCAGCGCCCAAACCATCGCGTCGAGCGGGTTGGTGATGCAGATCACAAAAGCTTTAGGAGCGTATTTGGCAATGCCTTCGCCAACTTGCTGCATCACTTTGAGGTTGATGCCGAGCAAGTCATCGCGGCTCATGCCAGGCTTGCGCGGAACGCCAGCTGTGACGATGATCACGTCAGACCCTCTAAGGTCTTTATATTTAGTCGTGCCGGTAAAAGAACCGTCAAAACCGTCGACAGGCGCACTTTCAGCAATATCAAGTGCTTTACCTTGTGGGATACCATCTGCGATGTCGAAGATAACAACATCACCCAATTCTTTAATACCAGCCAGGTGAGCGAGTGTGCCGCCGATTTGACCGCCGCCAATGAGTGCAATCTTGTTACGTGCCATGAAATGAATTCTCCGGAAATTAAAAGCGAACTTATGCATGAAACCGAACGAGCCACCGCTAAATTTTGGCAGTTCTGTCCGGCCGAGTGGCCTGAAACTCTTGCCTGCCTAGTAGCGCGAATTGGAAGCCTTCGCAAGGGCACGCGGGCGAAACAAACAAAACTGTTAAGATTTATGAACTCTTTAATAAGTTTTTTGCCGTGATCGGATCAAAATTGCCCAAAACTGGGACAATCTCGGCACCGGAACATTAACCAACGGTCACGCCCAATGTTGACTCTTTTAAATCTAAGGATCACGATCATCCCTACTAAACAGATCAAGAGCTAAGGTTGCAAAACAACGTGTGTTTGTTGTTTTTCAACTAATTTGTGTGAAATTGGTCGGGTACAGAGCACTACGCTTCGCACCCAGAGGGTCCAAATTCACGGGGGTAAAGCGGTGCTATGGGTTGGGGGCAACTCTTATAGTATCGGCTTCATGGTAAATGAGTTCGATGGGGATGGCTAAAATGCAGAACACATCTGTAAAGTTTTCAACTACGTTTTCAGGCACG
>NVSO02000082.1 GCA_002401305.2 Rhodobiaceae bacterium
ACGCGATCTCGGCTGCCCGGTACGGACAATCTAACGCCGGGGCGATAAGCGGTGGTGAGGATGATTTCCCCATCTTTTTTATCGCCCACAGATTCCGCCGCGTTTTTGATCAAGTTTAAAAATACTTGAATGAGCTGATCATTATCCCCCAATACCGCGGGCAAGGACGGGTCATATTCTTCCAAGATCTTAAGCTCACGGGCAAAGCCGGATTCTGCGAGCTTTTTCACGTGGCCTAAGACGGCGTGAATATTGACTGGTTTGCGCGGGATCGGACGCTCATCGGAAAAGACTTCCATGCGGTTGACCAAATTGCGAATGCGGTCCACCTCATCCACAATCAATTTGGTCAAGCTTTTGTCTTCTGGACTTGCGCCGAGTTCTAACAATTGGGCCGCGCCACGAATGCCTGATAGAGGGTTTTTGATTTCATGGGCGAGCACAGCTGCCATGCCCACAACAGAGCGGGCGGCGTCACGAGAGCTGAGTTGACGATCCATTTTTTGCGCCATGGTCCGTTCTTGCAGGAGGACAAGTGCATGTCGTTGGTCATCATCGATCAAGGTCACTTGCACATCGACGGAGCGTTCGCCAAAACGCGGAGACGCAAGCTCCACGTCGTATTCATTGACCGACGCCCCGCTGCTGAAGACCTGTTCAATCAACGTCACCAACGGGGAATTCACGCTCAATATATCGCTGAGCGGATTGCGTTTGAGAACGTTTGAACTGACGGCAAAAAACTGTTCCGCCGCATCATTGGAAAAAATGAGGCGCAAGTCGCGGTTCAGCACCAGAACTGGGTGGGGAATGGTATTGAGGATGACTTCTGCATTTGGGCCGGTGGATTTTGTCGAACTCATGCTGCCACCTCGCCCGCTTCGTTTTGTCCCGCAAATGTTCCTAATGCTAATTGCTCGTAGAACCGTGCCAAATCATCCATTACCTTTTGAGTATTCCATGAGGGCATGATCTCGCTTTTAAAGGCGCGCAGACCAGCGCTGCCTTTGAGGCCTGCTTGTTCGGCCGCTGAGTCAATGTACCAGCCTAAGTGTTTGCGGACGATGCGAATGCCGAGGTGTTCGCCGTAATGGTCCAGCGCTTCTTTGTAGTGCCAGAGGGCTGTTTCAGCTTGCACTTCAAAAGGAACATCAGCTGGTTTGGTGCCATTCTCCAGCCACTCTCCCAGTTGGCCTAAGAACCACGGACGCCCGTTGGCACCGCGCCCAACCATGACAGCGTCGGCGCCGGATTGTTCTAAACATTTATCTGCATCTTCGATCGAGCAAATATCGCCATTGGCCACGACCGGCAGATTGGTGACATCCACAACGTCTCGAATGGCGGCCCAGTCAGCCGTGCCTTTATAAAATTGGCAGCGCGTGCGGCCGTGTACGGTTAGTAGCTGTATGCCCGCTGCTTCTGCGCGCTGGGCCAATTCTGGCGCATTGCGTGTCGCATCATCCCAGCCCAACCGCATTTTCAGGGTCACAGGAACGCTGGCGGCTTCGACCGTTGCGCGGATCAATTTCTCTGCGTGATCCAAGTCGCGCATCAATGCAGACCCAGACATGCCCGTTGTTACCTGACGCGCAGGACAGCCCATGTTGATATCGATAATGTCAGCGCCGGCGTCTTCAGCCAGTCGCGCGCCCTCTGCCATCCATTCAGGTTCGCGGCCGGCTAGTTGCACCACAAGCGGGCTCAACAAGCCACTTCCGGCAGCTCGACGCACAACATCTGGACGGGCGCGAACTAATTCCTCGCTGGCCACCATCTCAGACACCACGAGACCGCAGCCTAAACGGTCCGCGACCTGACGGCACGGTAAGTCGGTCACACCGGACATGGGCGCTAAGATGACTTTATTTTTCAATTTGTGGCGGCCAACGGTGATGGTCATTTTTTGAGCAGTCCAACTTCATGCCTATTCATTAGGCAAACTTACGGTAGGAATGGCCTTTTTACAACAAATATTCTTGAGAAAACGCAAAGACCCGCCCTTTTTCAGGAATTTGTGGGATTTTTCACTTTCAGCTTGCTCGCAAGCCCGTCTTGAGCGACATCAGAGCTATGTCAATTGCAGCACTCATCGTGGCGGCAGGCCGCGGCACTCGTATGGGCATTGGATTGCCCAAGCAATACAGAGCCTTAGCAGGCAAGCCCGTGCTTCGCCGAACGGTTGAGGCCCTGCGTGCCGATTCCCGTATTAAGCACATCATGTGTGTCATTCATGTAGATGATCACGCCCTCTATGAAGAGTGCATGGGCGAGGATTTTTCCCTCATTCACTACCCGGTTACTGGCGGCGCCACCCGGCAGGCCTCGGTTTTGGCTGGGCTTGAGGCATTGGCCGCGTTCAATCCCGACCACGTTCTCATCCACGACGGGGCCCGTCCGTTTCTAAGTACCGACCTTTTGGACAACATCATTGACGGATTACAAACCCATCAGGCTATTTTACCGGCCCTCCAAGTGGTTGATACTCTGCAGCGGGTGGACGACAATCAGCTCTGTTTAACGACCGTGCCGCGTGAGGGGTTGTGGCGCGCCCAAACACCGCAGGCATTCCAGTTTGAGAGTATTTTGGCTGCCCATCGCACCGTTGAAGGTCAAGATCTCACAGATGACGTTGCTGTCGCGCGAGCGACAGGTATGCAGGTAACCGTGGTGGAGGGGTCGGAAAGCAATTTCAAACTGACCACTGAAGTCGATTTTATTCGAGGGGAAATCATGCTGAGCAAGCTGATGGAAACACGCACCGGGTCTGGCTTTGATGTTCATCAGCTCGTTGCTGGAGATCACGTCACACTCTGCGGCATTAAAATTCCCCATAGCCATAGTTTGTCAGGTCATTCCGATGCAGATGTTGCCATGCATGCGCTTACCGATGCGCTACTGGGTGCTATTGGCGACGGAGACATTGGCGCGCATTTTCCGCCGACCGATCCGCAATGGAAAGGCGCTGCCTCGCATATTTTCCTCGAACATGCACGCGACCTCATCGCCAAAAAACACGGGCGCATTGTGCATATTGATCTCACAATCATTTGCGAAGAGCCAAAAGTGGGCCCTCACCGCGAGGCCATGCGCGCGAACCTCGCCCACCTCCTCTCCTTGGAACTTGACCGGGTCAGCGTTAAAGCGACGACCACGGAGCAACTTGGGTTTACCGGACGCAAGGAAGGCATTGCGGCGCAAGCGATCGCCAGCGTGGAACTTCCCGCATCTGTGCGAGGTCTATAATGGCATCTCCTAACAAAAGTTCTTCTCTGTCGTTCTGGCACCCGGCCCATTTAATGGCGACTTGGTTTGGAGCGGGATTGCTTCCTAAAGCCCCCGGCACGTGGGGATCGCTTGCCGCACTGCCCTTCGCTTACGCCCTGCTCCTATTCTTTCCGTCTCCCTTTGCCTTGCTCATCGCTGCGACCTTTTTGTTTATTCCAGGCTGCTGGGCAAGTGCGGTTTACGCATCCTCCACAGGACGTCCAGATCCTGGCGATGTGGTTGTGGACGAGGTGGTGGGCCAATGGATGGTGCTCGCTATCGCGCCGTTTACGCCCGTGGGATGGATTTTAGCTTTTCTTCTGTTTCGCCTTTTTGATGTTTTGAAACCATGGCCGATTAGCCTTGCAGACCGCCATGTAAAAGGTGGTTTTGGCATCATGATTGACGATGTTATTGCAGCTGTGTTTGCGATGGTGATCATGGCGGCTTTGAGTACGTATGCGCCTCAATTATTCCATTTGATCTAGAGGGTTTGTAACATGTTCTCCACACGACTTATTCAATATGCTCGATTGCTCATTGGGGATTGCGCTGAAAAAGGCCAGCGTATTGTGACGGCTGAATCGTGCACAGGCGGATTAATCGCGGGCTGTCTCACCGAAATTGCAGGAAGCTCGGCTGTCGTGGATTGCGGCTATGTCACCTATTCCAATGAAGCCAAACGCGACCTACTGGGTGTTCCTGGTGATATGTTGGCAGATTACGGCGCTGTCAGTGAGCCTGTTGCGCGCGCCATGGCGGAAGGCGCCTTGCAGGAATCCCGCGCCCATATTGCGGTTGCTGTCACCGGCATTGCGGGGCCCGGCGGTGGCACCCCGATGAAACCGGTCGGCCTTGTGCACATTGCTTGCTTGCGCGAAAACCGTCGAATGCTCCATGAGGTGTATCATTTTGGTGATTTGGGCCGCAGCGAAATTCGGATGAAAACAATTGAGGGCGCCTTCGACCTTATTAAGCAGCAGCTTGAACGCTAGTCTCTATTTAGGCTCTGCATCATTTTGAGGACCATAAAGAACGTCCGCACGGTCAATGAAAGCGGACACCATTTTGTGCACCGCTTTGGTAAAAATTCGCGCCACCATGCTTTGCAGCAAGCGATTTTTAAACTCAAAATCTACGTAGAAATCAATCTCGCTGCCTTCGTCTAAAGGCCGCACTTTCCAATGACTGTTGAGATATTTGAATGGCCCATCTTGATAGCTGATGTCGACCTTCAGGGTCTCTGGATACAGAGTGACTTTGGAGGAAAACTTTTCCCGAAACACTTTGTAGGCAATGATGAGATCTGCCGTAATGACTTTATGGCCATCCACCATCTCTTCTTTACGAATGCGCGCACCGGCACACCACGGTAAAAAGTCGGGATATTTTGCAATATCACCAACCATCTCAAATATCTCTTCCGCCGCATACGGCACAAACCGTACTTCTGAATGGGTGGGCATAGGCTTAAGTCAAACTTTTCAATTACTGCGACGTCTATTGATTGAGCTTGGCAGCACGGGTTTCCCGTAGCTCTGCAAAATCATCGTCTGCATGGTAGGAAGAGCGCGTAAGTGGGCTTGATGATACCTGCAAAAAGCCTTTTGTCCGGGCAATACGCTCATAAGATTTAAATTCGTCTGGGGTCACAAAACGCTCAACCGCAGCGTGTTTGCGGGTCGGTTGTAAATATTGTCCGATGGTGATGAAGTCCACATCAGCTGAACGCATGTCGTCCATCACTTGCAGCACTTCTTCACGCTCCTCCCCCAAGCCGACCATAATGCCTGACTTGGTGAAGATTGTCGGATCAACCTCTTTAACCCGTTGCAACAATCGCAGCGAATGGAAGTAGCGCGCGCCGGGTCGAATTTTTAAGTAGCGGCGTGGCACGGTTTCCAAATTATGATTGAAGACATCGGGACGGGCCTCAATCACTTTTTCCAACGCGCCTGCTTTGCGTAGAAAATCAGGTGTGAGAATTTCAATGGTTGTGCCAGGTGCGCTGGCGCGAATGGCATTGATGACTTCAACAAAATGCTGTGCACCTCCGTCAGCCAAATCATCGCGGTCAACGGATGTAATGACCACATGACGCAAACCAAGTTTGGCGACAGCGTCCGCAACCCTTGCGGGCTCTTGGGCATCCAAAGGATTGGGCATGCCGGTTTTCACATTGCAAAACGCACAGGCTCGTGTGCACGTGTCACCCATGATCATCATCGTTGCATGTTTTTGGGACCAACATTCACCGATGTTGGGACAACCAGCCTCTTCACACACAGTGACAAGGCCGTGCTCTTTGATCAATTTTTTGGTTTCATTATACACCGGAGATCCCGGTGCCTTCACCCGTATCCAGCTTGGCTTGCGCAAGATCGCCGTGTCAGGCTTGTTGGCCTTCTCCGGGTGGCGCGGGCGCAAGGGACTTGCGGATGAGGTGACGGTGTCAACTATGGTGACCATGGTGTTTCTCTAATACTGCCTTTTGGGGCCTACATTTAAACCTGAACATGGCGTAGAGGTCTGGTTAGATCAAGCTCTCTCGTCTCAAATAATAGCCAATTGGCCTTTCCAAGGGATGAATTCGCGAACAGAGATTCAGCCCTCTGCATAACCGTTTAGGAGGTATGCCCTGCCTATTGGGCCAATAGCGCCGCCTTTTTTGCATTTCTGCGCTTGCGCCGCGCAGAAGACCAAAGGTTTAAGGCCTCCACCAACAAGGAGAAGGCAATGGCTGCGTAGATGAAACCGCGTTCAATGTGATAGTGCATGCCATCTGCAACAAGGGCCATGCCGACCAAAATCAGGAATGCTAAAGCGAGCATTTTAACTGTGGGGTGCGCTAAAACATAATCGCCAACAGGCTTGGCCGCAAACAACATAACGCCCATGGCGATCACCACGGCAGCCACCATCACTTCAATATGTTCGGCAATACCAACCGCTGTGATGACACTATCAAGCGAGAAGACGATATCCAACGCCATGATCTGCACGATGGCCATG
>NVSO02000083.1 GCA_002401305.2 Rhodobiaceae bacterium
CCTTCCAAATATTTCTTTTGGTCTTCTGTAAACTCTGGATTGCTCATAATCTTTGCTCCCCGGTTTTGTCTTTAAGGTTGGCGAGCGTTTCTCCAAAAATCAAATCGGAGCGAATGGAAGATATTTTCTTTCCGCTCTGGATGAGATTTCGATACCAAATGCCGTCCTGCGTATCACCAATGAGAACCGCGCCAATCAGCGTTTCATTCTCAATCAATAATTTGCGGTAAGTTCCAGCGTTTGGATCGGTATAGGAAACCGCTTCAGTTTCAGATGTTTCTTCAAATTGTCCTGCCGAAAAGACAGAGACGCTGTTGACCTTCAAATTGGTGGCCAAATAGGTGCCTTCATAACTGGCTGTTTTGTGCGTGAGATGTGCGGCCAGTACCTTAACTTGCTCATAGGCGGGTTCCACGAGCCCATAACATGTGCCGCGGTGCTGGGCGCATTCGCCGACAGCATAAATATTTGGAACATTGGTTTGCATCTGATCATTGACTTCAATGCCGCGCCCCACTGTGAGGCCTGTGGTTTTTGCCAGATCGCAATTTGGCGAAATGCCAACAGCCATTATGACGAGGGAGGCTGGCAAAGCGCGACCGTCTTTGAGAACAAGCGCATCGACTTTGCCTGTGCCCGGCGCTTCGCGCAGATAGTCGCTCTGGGCCAAAAGTTCCACGGTAATGTTTTTGGCTTCAAGGGAGGTTTTGAGCAATTTGGCGGCTGGCGCGTCTAGCTGACGTTCCATCAATTTGTCCATGAGATGAACAATTGTCACATCTGCGCCGTGACCGGCCAGTCCTGCGGCGGCTTCAAGGCCCAGTAAACCACCGCCGATAACAACCACAGGCTCTCCGGCTTGTACTTTATGGAGGGCGGCAAGGTCTTTAAGGTCGCGGAAGGTAACGACGCCGTCTAAGTCGGCTCCGGGCAGGGGCAGACAAATCGGGCGTGAGCCGGTGGCAATGACGAGTTGGTCATAGGCAAGAGAGTGACCTGAAGCCAGTTCGATGGTGCCCGTATCTGTATTGAGCTGGGTAACCCGCTCGCCCGTTTTGAGGGTGATGTTTTGGGACTGGTACCACGCTCGCCCGCGCAATTGGATATCATCGATTTTGATATCACCTGCGAGGCAAGAAGAGAGCAAAACTCTGTTGTAGGCGGGTTCTGGTTCTTCCCCGAAAACAGTGATGTCGTAGCCGTGCTCTAGCGCCGTCAACTCTTCGAGAAAACGTACGCTTGCCATGCCATTACCGACGACCACTAATTTGGGTTTATCTTCCGTCATACACATTACACGCCTAGCTTAGGCAGCCTCCCCTGTTGTGGCCGACTGAACCGCTTCTGCGTCACTCTCTTTGTTCGCATCTGGATCAGCACCGCCTTCGTATTCTTCTAGGAAGGTCAGCAGTTGTTCGCGGTATTTGTAATAGTCAGGGTGTTGGAGAAGCTCTTTGCGTGAGCGCGGGCGTTCCAGCTTCACGTCCATGATGCGGCCAATACGTGCGTTCGGCCCGTTGCTCATCATCACAACGCGGTCGCCCAACAAAATCGCTTCATCCACATCATGGGTGACGCAAATGGCGGTTACTTTTGTGCGTGCCCATACTTCCATCAACACTTCCTGAAGCTCCCAGCGGGTTAAGCTGTCAAGCATGCCGAAAGGTTCATCCAGAAGAAGAAGCTTGGGAGACAAGGCGAATGCCCGGGCGATACCAACACGTTGTTTCATACCGTTGGACAAGTCAGCTGCCAATTTATGCATGCTGTCGCCCAGGCCAACACGTTCTAGATAATATTCGACCACATCTGTGCGCTCTGCACCGCTGGCATGGGGGTAAACGCGGTCCACGCCCATTGCCACGTTTTCACGCGCGGTCAACCACGGCATCAACGACGGCGCTTGGAACACAACGGCGCGATCAGGACCGGCACCAGACACTTCTTTTTGGTCGAGAACAATACCGCCGCCAGATGTGTCGGTAAGGCCTGCTGCCATAGACAGCACTGTGGACTTGCCGCAGCCTGAGTGACCAATGAGGGAGATGAACTCGCCCTTCTTGATTTTCATATCGAAGCCATCAACAACAGTGAGCGGGCCTTTGGGCGTTGGATAGATTTTTTTGACTTCGTAGAATTCGACATAACGCTCATCGCGCAAGGCGCTTGATTTGGCGGCCTCTTTGTAAGCTTCAGGCGGGGCTTCTTGCTGGGTGATAGGCACAACATTTGGCAATGTGCGCGACAAGCCGCCTTCTGAATTCCCATCGACCCCAATGTTCAACAAATACTGAGTGATTTCACCGCGTAGCTTTTTGAAGTTCTCGTCAGTGTTGACGGCAGTCCGATCACGCGGCCGGGGCAGATCCACTTTGAAGTCTGGGCCAAGCGTTGCATTGGGGCCGGGGTTTAACGGAATGATCCGGTCTGCTAACAAAATTGCCTCGTCCACATCGTTGGTGATGAGGATGACCGTCTTCTTTTCCTCACGCCAAATTTGTTCGATTTCATCTTGCAGATTTGCCCGGGTCAATGCATCGAGCGCTGAGAGCGGCTCATCCAACAAAAGAATGTCTGGGCTCATGGAGAGGGCGCGTGCAACGGCCACCCTCTGGCACATGCCGCCGGACAGTTCAGTTGGGAAACGATCGGCCGCATGGGAAAGCCCTACCATGTCGATGTATTTTTGAACGCGCGCGCCACGCTCTGCTTTGCTCTCGGACGTAAACACCTGATTTACCGCAAGCGCAATGTTGCCCTCTACAGTCAACCAAGGCATCAGCGAGTAGGATTGAAAGACCACACCGCGATCTGGCCCGGGCCCATCAATCTCTTTCCCGTTCAAGCTAACCGAACCAGAGTCGGGCTGGGTCAGGCCCGCGATCGTAGAAATCAACGTGCTTTTACCTGAACCCGAGAAGCCCACAATCGCGACGAACTCAAATTCTTCAACCGACAAATTGATGTCAGAGAGTATTTGTGTGCGGGACTTGCCCTCGCCGTAGGACTTGCACACATTCTTTAGTTCGAGAAAAGACATGATAAATCCTAACGCTGCGTGGTGTAGGTGAAGGCAGCCTGCAAGGCAAACATCACACGGTCGAGCATGAAACCAACCAAGCCGATGGTCAGAACAGCGACCATGATTTTGGCGAGGGAGGAGGAGGATCCGTTTTGGAATTCATCCCAAACAAATTTTCCAAGGCCAGGGTTTTGCGCCAACATTTCAGCGGCAATGAGAACCATCCAGCCCACACCGAGTGACAAACGCAAACCGGTGAATATCAATGGCAAGGCGGACGGCAATACCAATTTGGTAATACTGGTGTAGGTGGAAAGTTGCAGGACACGACTGACGTTGACCAAATCTTTATCAATGTTGGAGACGCCCAACGTCGTATTGATCAGGGTTGGCCATAGAGAACACAAGGTTACGGTGACCGCTGAGACGACCAGAGACTTCGGCATCATATCAATTGGGTTTGAATAGACCGCAGAGATAATCATGGTGACAATGGGCAACCATGCGAGGGGTGATACGGGTTTGAATATTTGAACCAGCGGATTAATGGCGCCGCTCACCGAACGCGACAAGCCACTGAGAATTCCCACCGGAATGGCAATCAACGAGGCAATGATGAAACCCAGAGCCACAGTAAACAGGCTGGTGAAAATCTGATCGATGTAGGTTGGCTTACCGGTATACGCCCGGTCTTTTACTTTATCGAGACGCCCTTCTGCCGTGTATTTGGCGTTACGGATGTCTTGGCGTTCAAAGAAGGCTTTTTCTTTTTCACGCTCATTGAGGTGATCTTCCCA
>NVSO02000084.1 GCA_002401305.2 Rhodobiaceae bacterium
CCGGGGCAACGGTTGCGGCAGCGATCCGGTTTGGGGTGGCACGTGGTGTCTTCTCCAATGAAGCTGGGTTGGGCTCGGCGGCGATCGCTCATGCTGCCGCTAAAACAAATGATCCGGTGCGCCAAGGCCTTATTGCGATGCTGGGTACGTTCATCGATACGATCATTGTTTGCACGATGACGGGCTTGGTGATCATCACTTCAGGTCTTTGGACTTCTGGAGAAACAGGAACTGCCTTAACCAGTGCAGGCTTTGCGGAGTCTCTGACCGGCGGTGCAGAAATTGTGTCGTTGGCGATTGTCGTTTTTGCTTTCACCACCATTTTGGGCTGGTCGTATTACGGCGAACGCGCCATTCAATATTTATTCGGCACCAAAGCTATTTGGCCCTACCGCATTTTGTGGGTTGCGGCCATTCCGGTTGGCGCAACCTTGGACTTGGGCTTTGTCTGGCTGCTGTCAGATACGCTGAATGCGATGATGGCGCTGCCATATCTCATTGGGCTTATTATTCTGGGACCAATGGTGTTTAGGATCACGAAAGAATATTGGGACAAGAAAGCGCGAGACGAGAAGAAAATTTTTGAGTAAGCCGCATTGACCAAATTTAAGGGAGCGCTCCGAAATGGGTGCTCCCTTTTTTTATGTCTGAATGGATGGGTGAAACTTAGACGGGGCGACGGGATTTCATGGCTGCTGAGAGTGTGCCGTCGTCGAGGTAGTCCAGTTCACCGCCAACGGGGACTCCGTGGGCCAGCCTTGTAATGGTGAGGCCGATGCCTGAAAGTTTGTCGGTGATGTAATGGGCTGTGGTTTGTCCATCGACTGTGGCGTTCATGGCCAGAATGACTTCTGTGATTTCACCGGCTGCCGCACGCTCAATGAGTTTGCCCATGTGCAGGTCTTCGGGGCCGATGCCGTCGAGGGCGGACAAGGTGCCGCCCAGAACATGGTAGCGGCCTTTGTGGGCGCCCGCGCGTTCGAGTGCCCAGAGATCGCCGACATCTTCGACCACACATAGAGACGTATTGTTGCGGCGGGTGTCTGCGCAAATGGTGCAGGGATCGCGGGTATCTACGTTGCCGCAGGTGTCGCAGATCACGGCTTTTTCAGCGGCATCCACCATGGCTTCTGCCAAGGGCTGGAGAAGGGATTCTTTCTTTTTGACGAGATGCAGCACTGCCCGTCTGGCCGAACGCGGACCGAGGCCGGGCAATTTGCCGAGCAGATCGATGAGGCGTTGAATTTCGGGGCCAGTTAATGGGGTGCGCATGGACAAATCCTAGAGGCCAAAGTTCATGCCGGGGGGCAAAGACATGCCGCCGGTCAGTTCTTTCATTTTTTCTTCGGTCGCGGCTTCGGCTTTTGCTTTTGCATCTGAATGGGCGGCCAAAATGAGGTCTTCGAGAATTTCAGCGTCTTCGGGTTTTATCAATGACGGATCAATTTTCACCGACTTCATGGCGCCCTTGCCAGAGAGAACAACTTCAACCATGCCCGCAGCAGAAACGCCGGTCACTTCCAGCTCTTCAAGCATCTTTTGACTGTCAGCGAGCTTGGATTGCAGCTCGCGGGCTTGTTTCATCATATCGCCAATACCCTTCATGGGCTCTCTCCTCTACTCAAACTTAGTCGTCTTCAAATATATCGTATCCATCCTGCACCCCTTCAAGGGCCTCAGGTTGCCATTCTTCGTCGGTGTCTTCTTCCACATCGAATGGAAGACGAACATCAACGATCTGGGAACCGGGAAAGGTTTCCAGCACGGCTTTAACAATGGGATCTGCGCGCGCTTCATCACGCAATACATCTTTGCGGGTTTGTTCTTGCTCGCGCATTGTGTCTGCGCCGGTCTCTTGGCGCGCCACGGATACAAGCCAACGGTTGCCCGTCCAATCGCGCAAGGCTTCGGCTAAACGCGGGACCAATTTTGTTGCTTGTTCAGAGGCCCCAATTTCAATGCGGCCGGGCTCGAAATGAACCAAGCGCACTTCGGTCTCAAGCATATGTGCCAGACGGATGGCGCGTTTGCTTTTTGCAAGCTCCAGCAAATCTTCGAAGGTTTTGACCGCGACAGTGAGGTGCTGACCTTGGTCGTTCGCAGCATAGGGTACTGCGGGGCTCATCGCGCGCGGTGTTGATTGTGGAATGGCCACCGCGCCAATGCGGTGTGACCCCATGGCTGAAACAGCGCCGCCGCCCCCGCCGCTACTGGCACCACCGCCGCCTGCACCACCCCCAGTGGGCGGGGTTGCTTTGGCAAGGCGCGCGGCTAAATCTTCTGGGCTTGGTTGATCGGCGACGTAAGCGATACGCACCATCACCATTTCGGCTGCGGAGATCGGCTTGGCTGCGGTTTGTACTTCTGCAATGCCTTTGAGCAACATCTGCCATGTGCGTGACAGGATGCGCACTGGCAAGGTGGAGGCCATTTCTTTGCCGCGCACGCGTTCGGTTTCTGTCACAGCCATATCATCGGCCGCACTCTCAACCAATTTCAAGCGGGTGAGCCAGTGGCATAATTCGGCAAGGTCTGTGAGCACCACCGCCGGGTCGGCGCCTGTGTTGTATTGCTCGCGCAATTCAGTCAGAGCCTGCGCAATATTGCCCTTCATCAGATGGTCGAACAGGTCAAAAACCCGCGCCCGATCTGCAAGGCCTAACATGTCGCGAATGTCGCCTTCTTTTACGGTGCCTGCACCGTGGGCAATGGCTTGGTCCAATAATGAGAGGGCATCGCGTGCGGAGCCTTCTGCCGCGCGGGCGATCATGGCAAGCGCTTGTTGCTCTGCGTTGACGCCTTCTTTATCGCACACAGAACTGAGCAGGCCGACGAGTTCCTCAGAGGACAGGCGGCGCAAATCAAAGCGTTGGCACCGAGACAAAACCGTTACCGGTACTTTGCGAATTTCGGTGGTCGCGAAAATGAATTTAACGTGCTCGGGTGGCTCTTCCAAAGTTTTCAACAGACCGTTAAAGGCTGCCTTGGAGAGCATGTGCACCTCATCGATGATGTAAACTTTATAGCGAGCACTGCTGGGCAGATAGCGCACGCTTTCGATGATCTCACGAATGTCATCAATACCGGTACGCGACGCAGCATCCATTTCGATCACATCAGGATGACGGCTTTCCATGATGGCGTCGCAGTGCACGCCCTTTTCGCCCAATTCGATGCTTGGGTTTTGGGAGCTTTTGTCGCCCTTGTCATTTGTGTAATTAAGTGCGCGGGCCAAAATGCGGGCCGTGGTGGTTTTACCCACACCGCGCACGCCGGTTAGCATGAAGGCATGGGCGATCCGACCGCTCTCAAACGCATTGGAGAGGGTGCGCACCATGGCTTGTTGGCCAATCAGGTCGTCAAAATTTGTCGGGCGGTATTTACGGGCGAGAACCCGGTAGCCTTCTTTGGATTTAGAAGCTGGTGCATCCGCATCGCCGCCAAGCAGGCCAAAGCCGGGCTCTGTGGCAGGATCTGGAATATGGGGAGGTTCTTCGTCATGCGCATTTTCATCAGGGAACCCATCGCTCATGATTGTTCCCTCTGCTGCTTGACGATTAATCCAATAGGTCTGTCGTGAGGCTTGAAAGCCCATTAGCCCGAAAGCTAATAAAGTGAGAGGCTGGACGAACAACCCGAGCCGAACTCGTTACGGCTGCTTCCTTTCGGATCTGACCGGATTGGCGAGGGACTCGTCCATTGCCAACCTCTCGGGGCCAGTATATCAGGGTTCTGCGCCTAAAAGGCAAGCCTCTTCCGTTGTTTTGCGACGATTCTGTGAGAATTAAATGCTTCGGACAGATGGGCTGAGAGGAAGCGGCGGATTGCTCCCTTTTCTCAAGGCGGCTCTTAACACGGGTTAAGGCTTTTGAGAACGCGATCGACACGATCAGGCATTGCGGCAAAGCGGGCGCTCCAGTACCCTCGCGCAAAATAATTTGCAGGAAACTGAATATGTCGCTCACGCCCAATCCCCATGTATTTGCTAATTCCCCTCTTGATCGCGCCGGACATTTGCGCGGCGACCCCGCGTATTTGGCGGAAAAGATGGATGATGCCTCCAGCCTCTTTGTGCCGTTGTGGCGCCAAATGCCTTTGATTTTGCCCGAGGTGACACCGGGTGAAGGCAAAGACGTGGGCTGGATGCCAAAAGCACAAGTCTTACCCTTAGCGGGAAATGAACCACTGATCGTGTTTTTGGGGATCAATAAGCGTGGCAAAGCGCTATTTGCCATCGATATTTCCAGCGCGCCAGACCCTGAAAATAAGGGTCCACTCAAAGGCATGGGTGAGTTTGAAGATTTACGCGGCCTTGGCATGGCGGAAGCCTTGCCTGCTGGCGACATGGCGATTATGGCGCAGGCCAAAGCGATGATCCATTGGCACGTATCGCACATGTTTTGCGCAACGTGCGGGAACAAATCCACCTTGGCAGAAGCGGGCTACAAACGGGAATGCGCCTCTTGCAAAACAGAGCATTTCCCCCGCACTGACCCAGTGGTCATTATGCTGGCCACCTACGAAGACAATGCCTTTTTGGGCCGCCAACGGGGTTTCCCTAAAGGCATGTTCTCGGCTTTGGCAGGCTTTATGGAGCCGGGCGAAAGCATTGAAGAAGCCGTGGCACGCGAATTGGATGAAGAAGCCAAGATCGCCACTAAATCTGTGCGCTACCACTCTACTCAGCCTTGGCCGTTTCCAGCCTCTTTGATGATTGGCTGTGTAGCAGAAGCTGAAAGCATGGAGTTTGAGCTCGACGGGATTGAGCTTTCAGGCGGGCGTTGGTTTACCCGCACTGAACTCGGCGCTGCGTTAGCTGGAGAAGGCGACAATTTCTTTGTGCCACCTCCCTTTGCGATCGCACACCATCTGGTCAAAGCTTTCGTAGAAGGCTGGTAGGTAGACGCTATTCTGCAGCGGCCTCTTCTAATTGCACACGCATGGGAGAGGCCTTGTAGACTCCCAGAATTTTTAGTTCTGACGTGAAGAACTCAAGTTCTTCTAGTGCAAGACGCACATTGCGATCTGAGGGATGGCCCTCGATATCGGCATAGAATTGCGTAGCGGAGAATGATCCGCCCAATTGATAGCTTTCCAACTTGGTCATGTTGATGCCATTCGTGGCGAAACCGCCCATGGCTTTGTAAAGCGCTGCCGGTACATTGCGGGTGCGGAAGACAAAGGTTGTGAGGAC
>NVSO02000085.1 GCA_002401305.2 Rhodobiaceae bacterium
GCTGACACCTGCTTGACAGAAAAAGAGTCGCGGCTATAGTGCCCGCCACTTAGCTAGGTTGCAGTTGGCACCCGGCTTTATCTCTATTACGAACGGATTTCGTCCATGTACGCAGTCATTAAGACAGGCGGAAAGCAGTACAAAGTCGCAAAAGACGATGTGATCACCGTCGAGAAACTTGTAGCTGAAGCCGGCACAACCGTCGAACTCGCTGAAGTTCTCATGATTGGTGGCGAAGGCGCTGATATTACAATCGGCAGCCCACTCATCAAAGGTGCGACAGTCACAGCTGAAGTTGTTGAACAAAGCCGTGCCAAAAAAGTATTGGTCTTCAAAAAGAAGCGCCGTCAGAATTATCGCCGCAAGGCTGGTCATCGTCAGCACCAGACTCTGCTCAAAATTACAAATATTGCGAGCTGAGCCTTAAGGGCACGCGTTACGCTTTAGGAGATCAAGAATGGCTCATAAAAAAGCAGGTGGTTCATCCAGGAACGGTCGCGACTCAGCAGGTCGTCGTCTTGGCGTGAAAAAATATGGCGGCGAAGTCGTCATTCCCGGCAACATCATCGTTCGGCAGCGTGGCACAAAGTGGCACCCTGGTGAGAACGTTGGCATGGGTAAAGACCATACAATTTTTGCATCCGTAGAAGGCGAAGTGTTTTTCCGTACACGCGCCAACGGTCGTTGCTTCGTCAACGTCAAACCGGCTGCCATGCCGGCGGCTGCAGACTAAATCGCGGATGGAAGCGCCATCCCACCGGATGGCACCATCGAGCACAGATTTAAGGGAGATGGCACGCCATCTCCCTTTTATTTTGCTCAACCTTCTAAGTACCAATTCAGATAATCGGTAGATAGAAGATCAGGCGCCCTTAAGGAGGGCCCACGCGATGCAGACGACCCTACCTACCCTCACTACCGACAGGTTGGTACTTCGGACCTTCACATCCCAAGACGTGAACACGGTCCACACACTCCTCAATAATTGGAATGTGGCCTCCATGCTGTCCCGTGTCCCCTATCCTTACACCAAGGAAATGGCGCAAAAGTGGGTAGAAAAACGCACCCAAGACACCAATGACCTGAACCGGGTGTGGGATGATGGGGACTTGAGCTATGCAGTAACCCTGCAGTCTGGTGAACTGATCGGAACCGTCGGTCTCATCTGCCCAAATGATGAACCAGACACGCTGATGATTGGCTATTGGTACGGACAAGCTTACTGGAATCGCGGTTACGCGACGGAAGCCGCCAAAGCCCTGATTCGTCAGGCTTTCGATGTGTGGAAAGTTCCTGTATTAAAAGCAACACATGCCAAAGACAATCCAGCGTCAGGTTATGTATTAGCGAAATGCGGTTTCTGCTACACTGGCGACAATGTCATGACGGCCTTGGCGCGAGAAGAAGATGAGATCGCGACAAAAGACTATTTGTTGAAACGAGAAGCAGTCTGCTTGCAGCCTGTCTAAAGCGAAGCTGAACACATGAAGTTCCTCGACCAAACCAAAATCTACGTCCGCTCAGGCGATGGCGGCGCCGGTTGCGTGAGCTTCCGTCGGGAAAAATCCATTGAATTTGGTGGACCTGATGGAGGCGACGGGGGCCGCGGCGGGGACGTCGTTGTGGAATGCGTGGACGGTCTCAACACCTTGATCGACTATCGCTATCGTCAACACTTTAAAGCCAAAACCGGCACCCATGGCATGGGCCGCGATCGCACAGGCGCGCGCGGAGATAGCGCTCACATTTTCGTGCCTGTCGGCACACAAATCTTTGAAGAAGATAATGAAACCTTGATCGCCGATTTAACAGAAGTGGGTCAGATCAAAATCCTGCTCAGCGGCGGCAACGGCGGCTTTGGCAATGCCTACTTTAAAGGCCCGTCCAATCAAGCCCCTCGCCATGCCAATCCTGGCCTCGAGGGTATCGAGAAATGGGTATGGCTTCGGCTGAAACTTATCGCGGATGCGGGCGTCGTTGGCCTCCCCAATGCGGGCAAATCTACTTTCTTGGCAGCTGTTAGTGCTGCCAAACCAAAAATCGCGGACTATCCCTTTACAACACTTGCGCCAAACTTGGGCGTGGTGAGCCAAGATGGGGACAGCTTTGTCATCGCCGACATTCCCGGCCTCATCGAAGGCGCGCATGAAGGCCACGGCCTGGGCGACCGGTTCCTCGGTCACGTAGAGCGGTGCGATAGCTTGCTGCACCTTGTCGATGGCACCCAAGAAGATGTGGTGGCCGCCTATCAAACAATCCGCACCGAGCTTGCCGCCTATGATGATAATTTAGCTCAGAAGCGCGAAGTGATCGCCCTGAATAAATGCGACGCCATGCTTGAAGACGAAATTGCCGAAAAGAAAAAGGCTCTTGAAGAAGCAAGCGGTGCCCCTGTCGCCACAATCTCAGGCGTATCAGGTGCTGGCATAACCGACATTCTGCGGGAACTTCTTGCGATGGTTCAAGCCCGCCGTGCCCGCGAACGCGCCGATGCACTGGCCGCACAATTGGAAGCCGAAGGCAAATCCACCTCTGATGCGTGGAGACCATAAGTCAGTCTACGGACAGTATTGCATGACGCTGTTAGATTATTGAGGAAGCCATGAGCCAGACCACCGCCACATCGCTGGGCGAGGCAAAACGGATTGTTGTGAAGATCGGCTCAGCATTGCTCACCGATCAAAGCAACGGCACGCTTAAACGTGACTGGCTGAAAACACTCATCCAAGACATTGCTGACATGCGCGCCCGCGGCCAGCAAGTCATCCTTGTGTCTTCAGGGGCTATCGCATTGGGACGAGGCCGCTTAGGCCTGCCTAAGGGCGCCCTCAAATTGGAAGAAAGCCAAGCGGCAGCCGCCGCCGGTCAAATCCATCTAGCCCAAGCGTTCCAAGACCTCCTGCAAAACCACGAGATCAACTGTGCGCAAATTTTGCTGACTTTGGATGACACCGAAACGCGGCGACGCTATCTCAATGCCCGCTCCACAATTGAAACATTGCTCAAGCTTGGCGCTGTGCCGTTGATCAATGAAAACGACACCATCGCCACCACCGAAATTCGCTACGGTGACAATGATCGCTTGGCCGCCCGCGTCGCCTCCATGATGAGCGCTGATTGCTTGGTCCTCCTCTCAGACATTGATGGGCTCTATACCCGCCCGCCGTTAGAAGACGGGGCGCAGCACATCGCGCGCGTGGAAGAAATCACACCCGCCATTGAAGCCATGGCCGGGGACGCAGGCTCGGAGTTATCGCGCGGTGGCATGAAGACCAAAATCGAAGCCGGTAAAATTGCCGTGGGCGCAGGGTGCTCCATGGTGATCGGATCGGGCCATGTTATCCACCCCCTCAAAGCCATCGAGGAGGGCGCACGGGCAACATGGTTCGTGGCGCATTCCAATCCTCACACCGAGCGTAAACGCTGGATCGCCGGGCACCTGCAAAGCTTAGGCACCCTGCACATTGATGCGGGCGCACTGAACGCCCTTGAACAAGGCAAAAGCCTTCTCCCCGCGGGAATAACGCAGGTTGACGGGACTTTTGAGCGCGGCGACGCCATTGCCATCGTCGATGCGCACGCACAAGAGGTCGCACGCGGTCTCGCGGCCTATTCAAACACGGCCGCCACCGCTATCATGGGGCGTAATTCAAACGAGATTGAGCAAGTGCTCGGCTATCGTGGTCGGGCTGAAATGGTCCATCGGGACGATCTGGTACTGAAAAAGAGAACATCATGAGTGTTGTAACAATGACGGCCACCCAAGAAGAAGTTGCCCAGCAAATGGCGCAACTCGGCACACAGGCGCGTGCCGCCTCAAACAGTCTTGCGACCACTCCGACCAAAGCAAAAGACGCAGCCCTCCTCGCGGCCGCCATGATCCTGCGCGCCAATGTCGATGACATTTTGGCCGCCAATAAATTGGACATGGACGCCGCTGTCGAAAAAGGCCTGAGCAGTTCCATGCTGGACCGTCTGAAATTAGACGACGAACGCATCGAAGCCATGGCCAAAGGCTTGGAAGACATTGCCGCCCTCAAAGATCCCGTCGGCGAAGTGATCGCTAATTGGGACCGCCCAAATGGCCTCAACATTTCACGCGTGCGCACCCCACTCGGTGTCATCGGCGTCATCTACGAAAGCCGTCCTAATGTGACAGCAGACGCGGGCGCCCTCTGCCTCAAAGCTGGCAACGCAGCCATCTTGCGTGCAGGCTCAGAGAGCTTCCACTCGTCGCGGGCCATTCACGCGTGCCTCGTGGAAGGCCTCATCGCGGCTAGTTTGCCAGAGCACGCCATTCAATTAGTCCCCACCCGCGACCGCGCGGCTGTGGGCGAAATGTTACGCGGCCTTGACCAGAACATCGATGTTCTCATTCCACGCGGCGGCCACTCCCTTGTTGAACGTGTGCAATCTGAAGCCCGCGTGCCTGTCTTTGCTCACCTAGACGGCATTTGCCATGTCTACGTTGATAAAGACGCCGACATTGCCATGGCCCGCGACATTGCTGTGAATTCAAAAATGCGCCGCACAGGTATTTGCGGGGCTGCTGAAACCTTGCTCATTGATCGCGCCGCCCTCAAAACA
>NVSO02000086.1 GCA_002401305.2 Rhodobiaceae bacterium
GACATTAGGAGGTGTTCGAGGGTTGCATACTCATGCTTTCGCTCATTGGCATGGGCCAGTGCGCGGTGGAGGCTCTCTTCAAGACTGCGTGACAATGACGGCAATGGTGTCTTCCTATTCTCATGACTTTCAAAGTATATGGTTATCCATCCTCAAGATTTCCAACCTAAATTCAGCCCTGGTCCAAAATAGTCTAATCTCGCTCCATCGTACATTGCAGCGGATGCTGGTTTTGTCTGGCGAAATCAACAACTTGAGTGACTTTTGTTTCGGCCACTTCATATGTAAAGACGCCGCAGATACCCACACCATTCTGATGAACATGCAGCATAATCTCTGTCGCCTCTTCACTCGTTTTGTTGAAGAACTGCTGAATAATGTGCACGACGAATTCCATCGGTGTGTAATCGTCGTTCAAAATGAGCACCTTGTACAGTGAAGGTTTGCGCGTTTTTGGCTTTGCGCGGGTAATAACGCCGGCTTCAGAACCATTCCCCCCGTCAAAGTCGCCTCCATCCTCCCCACCAGCAGCGCGCAGAGCGCCAAAAGCAAGAGGACCGTGTTCAATGTACAATTTTTCCATAGCCGCAATATTGGTCGCAACGCCCTGCGATGCAATAGTCCCGGGTATAATAGTCATAAGAAATTCTCTTCATAAACCGCCCGTTTTGGACGAAAGTCTCAAATCAAGTGAAATAAGCACCACTCTTTCCCCATTTGATACTCCTCCCGGCGGCAAAACGCACCATTCCGGACCACAATTTTATCAAAATTTCCCGCCGGTTTCCCTTTTGCACCATTCTAGAACAGGCTTATCGGGTCATTTTAACTAAATTTGTCAAAAATATCGCCTTCTTCCGCCACCGCTCACGAAGACTAATTTGAAGCATTAACCAGATCGTAAGCCACCCACCATATGGTGAGATAGTCAGATTTAGTCCACAAAATCAATCACTTCAGAGCGAACACCGTGGACCAATTAGAACCTGACACGCAACCCTGCTCATCTGGGTTTGTAGGCGCCAATAAAAAAGTTTGATGTCAGTGCAAACTCTTACTTGGCACGCAATGTGTATCTGTATTTAAATAGGTAAAGGCATCCAAGGGGAAACGGTAGGTGCCAATGAGGGTCATGAGCAAAATATTCAAACAGAATTCAACGACGAGGTCCCAGAACCGAGTCAGCCAGAACCGAGTCGACCAGACTCTTGTTCACGAGAATCGCGCCAACACGCGAGGCGAGCACACTGGCAAACGTCGTTCTGGGGGAAATCTCCTCACACTCTTCGCTCTGACCGCCATGGTCTTAGTCAGCAGCCTGACGGCGACCCCTGTTCAAGCCAATTCCAAATACGCAGCTTTGGTAATGGATGCCCACACCGGCAAGATACTTCATTCTCGCAATGCAGACCTGCAACGCTACCCGGCCTCTTTGACGAAAATCATGACGCTCTACATGCTGTTTGATGCGTTGGAACATCGCAAAGTAAGCATGAGCACACGCATGCGCACATCACGCAGGGCCACCCATCAAGCCCCCTCCCGCCTTGGCCTCAAACGAGGTGAAACCATTCGGGTCGATGAAGCAATCAAAGCTCTGGTTACGAAATCCGCCAATGACGTCGCCACAGTTGTCGCAGAGCACCTCGCTGGTACAGAATCAGCTTTTGCCCGTAAAATGACACGGCGCGCCCGCGAGCTGGGCATGACACGCACTCGGTTTATGAACGCATCTGGCCTTCCCAACCGCCGCCAGCTCACCACGGCCCGCGACATGTCAAAATTGGGCCTCGCCATCCGCGCCGATTTCCCAGATCTCTATCATTACTTTTCAACCAAGTCTTTCCGCTGGAAAGGCAGGAAGTACAAGAATCATAACAATCTGCTGGGCAAATACGACGGCACCATCGGCATTAAAACCGGCTACACCCGGGCATCTGGTTTCAACCTTGTGGCCGCTATCGAACGTAACAACCGCTATGTCATCGCCGTTGTTCTGGGCGGCAAAAAAGCAAAATCTCGCGACAGACAAATGGTCTCCCTACTCGACCAACATCTACACCGCGCCATTGCCCGCGCACCAGGCGGCACACGTCTCGCAAATGCACCTAAGCCAATGAAACGTCCCGCAAGCCTGATGGCCGCTCCAACAGTTGCAATGTTGGCTGCCGCAGAAATGGGAAGAGAAAACCCAAGCATTGCCGCTGTACCGCTCATGGCAACCAACAACATTCCGTTGGCCTCGCCAGTAACGAAACCCAATGCAGAGTCACCGCTCACAGCCAAAGCATTTTACGCCTTGGCGCAGGCCCGCGCGGCAACAGCAAAAATGGGTGAGCTCATTATTAGTCCAGCTCACGCGTCCCTTCCACTTGAAGAACGCAGTGGCAGCACATTGCCGAACCGCAATCGACATATCCAACTTCGGTCAAACGAATTTTCAGAAGATCCATTGACCACCGGCAGCATTTCAACCGCCGCGCGCCAACTCCCAGCGTCAACACGCCGGTCTTCTGCACTGCCAGGTCTAGCGAATGCAGCGCCCACTACGCGCCTACGTCTGGCACCAACGAAACGGAAAACAGGCCCTCTCTTCTCCGAGAATTCCTGGATCATTCAAATAGGGGCCTATACGGACGCCAGCCAAGCAGTTGACAGTATCCGCGCCGCCATGGCCGCAGCCCCCGCAGAACTACGCACAGCCGTTCCCATCACGGTGCCTGTCCTTACCGATGAAATGACTTTGTATCGTTCAAGGTTCGGCGGCTTTGAAACAGAAACGACAGCCCGCAAAGCTTGTGGCCGTCTAGCCAGAGCCAACCTCAGCTGCATCGCCATTCCGCCAAGCGGATGGGCTGCACCGAAATATGCCAGCGTCGACTAACGGCCATCCAAATCATCTAGAAGAACTTGTTTTGCGCGGTTAATCTGAGCCGCCAAAAAATCGCTGCCCCCCACATCGGGATGTACTTTGAGCATCAACCGGTGGTGCGCCTCTTTCACCATCTCAACAGTGGCCCCGGCTGGAATGTCTAAAATTTCCAGCGCTTGGGCAACACTCATTGTATCTGGCCCCGCGCGCCGAGGAGGCCGAGGGCCCCGACCCGAACCCGGCCCAGCAGATCCACCGAAAAACTTGGAAAACAAATCAAATATCGCGGGACGGAACCGCCCTTCTGTAAACAGCCAGAGGGCAAAACCTGCGATGACAAGGGCAATAATGATTTGACCTCGTAGTAGAAAAAACAGGGCAAGGACTGCTGCTGCAATGCTACCCACCCACCGCAGCGACGTCGCAAGCGCTTTGGCATCCCCGGCAACAAATAGCCGTGCCCCAAAGAGAAGCACACACAAAACCATCACACCTAAGAGAAACACACCCACAGCCGCCGTCCTTTCGCCAATTCAAGTCCGATCATTCATCGGTAGCTCAGCCGACGCTAAATAACATGAGCCGGCTCACCTAGAGGCAATGCCAAGACTTCCATCAACTGGCGCACCTCCGCCCGTGCCGCCACATGCGACATCGACATTTGAGCGCCCACACCTTTTTCTTTCAAATCCAAAAGAGTCAATCCAGAGGGGAACATTTCCCGGAAGATCACACGTTCCCCAAAACCCTTTGCGGTTCGAAACCCAATGCGTTGAGACAAAGATTCCACGACATATTCGATGCGGCGTTTGTTTTTCGCATCCAACGTCGACAAGCGATTGCGCATCACAATCCAATCAATAGTGCCGCCATCAGAAATAGCGCGCCGCTTCCGTGCGTCCCACACCATTTCGCTATAAACGCTCGGCCCAAGAATGTCATAATTTTCAGGATCAACCCGGCCTAACAAATCAAAGTCGACGAAACTATCATTCATCGGCGTAAGCAGCGTGTCAGCACAGGCATGGCCCAGTCGGGACAAAAACGTATCGGTCCCCGGACAATCCAATAGAACCACGTCACAGGCTTGCAATCGCTTGGCCAATTCAAATTCAAACCGAGCGCGTTCATCCGCTTCCCGTTCTGTCACTGTATCTAATTCACTGCGCGCAATAACCGTATGCGCGGGCATCGGCAGCGTCACAGAGTTTTGGTCCATCCATACTTGGCGGTTTTCCACATAGCGAGTGAGAGACCGTTGACGACCGTCCAAATCCATAGACCCAACGCGGTAGCCTTGGTGCAACAGCCCCGTGATCAAATGCATGGCCGTGGTCGTTTTGCCAGAGCCACCCTTTTCATTACCCAACACCAAAATATGTGCTCGTTTCAAAGGCATGGCGCCAAGCTTTGGGTCAGGCCCGGAGCGCGGCGCCAATTGTGCTGGCCCCGGCGCAGGTGGCGTCTTTTCAGACTGAGCCCCAGGCAAAACGGCAGATCCGCTCGTAGAGGCCGATTTTGCCTGCTTTTCCTTGCCAGGATTATCCACCTTGGTCTCATCACTCATCGTTTTATTAGTCCTTAAACGGTCGAATCGCACATTAGGTCCCGCAAATATCACGTTACTCAATTGAAGAGCATTGGTTTCAATAAAATCTTTCCTAAATCATGCCAAAATGAACTTATTCGGACATCCA
>NVSO02000087.1 GCA_002401305.2 Rhodobiaceae bacterium
AAACCCGGCATCCACCATTGCTTGGGCTAAAGGGGCATAACGTAGAGCGTGCTCTCCCATACCATGGGCAATTACGAGAACCGCGCGCGGCTCGCCTTCACCTGTCCATTGATGAATGAAAGGCGTTTGATCCGTCGGCGTAGTCGCCAATGTGGTGTGGGAATAATGCATAGATCCTCCTAGAGTTTCTTTTCACTTAACCCAAAAGCGCTCATGCTGACAAGATCAATCCGCCCGCCTCTTTTCTTGGGGTCCTTTGAGCGCGCGCAGTCCTCCGTACACAGCTCATAACACATTGATAAAACGTATCTTTCTAGCATTCGCGGTGATAGAAAGGCCCATGTTAGTTGTCACTGAAACATTGCGCATTCCGTTAAGCGAAATCGAACTTCGATTTATCCGTGCAAGCGGACCCGGCGGCCAGAACGTCAATAAGGTCTCGAGTGCTGTTCAACTGCGCTTTAACGCAAACCGGTCGTCAGCGCTGCCCAGCCATGTGCGCACCCGTCTGTTTCAAATTGCAGGCTCTCGTTTGACACAACTCGGCGAAATCATCATCACCGCCGACCGACATCGCAGCCAAGCACTGAACCGGAGCGATGCGCTTGAGCGGCTCAGCGCACTGCTTAAAGACGCGAGTTACCGCCCAAAAAGACGTATTCCCACAAAGCCAACCTTTGGCTCCAAAAAGCGGCGACTGGACGGGAAATCCCGGAAATCTGGGACTAAGCGCCTCAGGGGCAAGCCCAATATGCGCGATGATTAACAGAGTCTTTCAAAGATGACGCACGCGTCATTTTTTATTGACCCCACGTAAACTTCGATCTACACTCATAATTAGAAAAAGCCCATTACAATGGGATCACCACGCACGACCCCGCGGATCTTAGCGCTGCATCCGACGCGCCTATGCCGCTTCTGGAGGAAAAATGAGCCAAGCTATCAAAGAGCCACAAGATTCAGACGTTCCTGCTCCCCTTACTGGTGCCGACCTTGACCCTCGGCTAGAGCCAGCTGCAGACCCATATTCAGTGAATATAGATGACATTGATATGAGTCAGCGCGACCTGTATCGCACCCAAGTCCATCTGGCTTATTTTGAGCGGCTTCGTAAAGAAGACCCGATCCACTATTCTGAAAACGAAGAGGTTGGTGGCTTCTGGTCCGTGACCCGTTACAAAGACATCATTGCAATCGACACAGACCACAAACGGTTTTCGTCTGAGCCATCTATTTTTCTTGGCAATATTGACCCAGATTTTGCGCCAAAGACCTTCATTGCGATGGACCAACCAAAGCATGATGTGCACCGCAAAATTGTGACCCCTGCTGTTGCCCCGGCAAAACTTTCAGACCTGGAAGGCCTCATCCGCGAGCGGGTTTGCAAAGTACTCGACAGCTTGCCTGTCGGTGAAACATTCAACTGGGTGGAAAAGGTTTCTATTGAAATCACAACCCAGATGCTGGCCACATTGTTCGACTTCCCGTTTGAAGAGCGCCACAAGCTGACCCATTGGTCTGACATTACGACCGCTGGCCCTGGTGGCGGCGACACGGGCATGACGGAAGATGAAATTCGTGCCGAGCTGATTGTTTGCGCAACAACATTTGTTGGCATGCTGGAAGAACGTCGTGATCAACCACCGAAGTTTGACTTTATCTCTTTGATGGCACACAGCGAAGAAATGAAGAACTTGGACTTCATGGAATTGATGGGCACTTTGTTGCTTCTGATCGTTGGCGGCAATGACACGACACGGAATTCCATGTCCGGCGGCGTATTGGCCCTGAACAAGTTCCCAGAAGAATACGACAAGCTGCGCGCAGACCCGTCTTTGATCCCGAACATGGTTTCTGAAATCATTCGCTGGCAGACCCCATTGGGTTACATGCGTCGGACTGCTTTGGAAGACGTGGAAATGGGTGGCAAAACCATCAAAAAGGGCGACAAAGTCCTTATGTGGTACGTATCGGGCAACCGCGACCCTGAATCAATTGATCGTCCTGACGAATTCTTGATCGACCGTCCAAAAGCGCGCCAACACTTGTCATTCGGCTTTGGTATTCACCGCTGCATGGGTAACCGTATGGCTGAAATGCAAATCCGCATTCTTTGGGAAGAAATTCTCAATCGCTTCTCAAAAGTGGAAGTTGTGGGTGAGCCTGCTCACACACGGTCAAACTTTGTGATGGGCCTTACCGACCTTCCAGTTCGCGTGCACCTCAAATAGCACCAACTCGATGCAACTCTGAAGGCCTCTCCCCCATTGGCCTTCAAAATACGAAGCGAGACGCTCCCCTCTGCGTCTCGCTTTTTTTTGCCCTAAATTCATGCCCTGCACAAAGCTGCTCACCCCGGCTGATTGTGCTATCCCTTTTGCATGACAAAACTTTCTCTCATTATTGCGCCCGACCCAATCTTCAGCCAATGCGCTGAACCAGTGACCCTTGTTGACGACGCCGTCCGCCATCTCATTTCAGAGATGTTTGAGGTGCTGTACCGGGAGGAAGGCGTTGGGCTTGGAGCCAATATGGTTGGCTTGCTCAAGCGCATCATCGTTATCGACCTGCAAGAAGGTGGTCTCAAAACACCCCTTGCCATGATCAACCCTGAAATCATTTCAAGTTCCGATGAGATGCAAGCCCGCGAGGAGGCCTCTCTCTCCTTCCCCGGCATTCATGGGAGGATAAGCCGGCCGAAATCCATTGAGGTTCGTTATTTGGACCAACAGGGCACCTCCCAATCTTTACGCGCAGAGGGTTGGTTGGCGACAGTCATTCAGCATGAGAGAGACTATTTGGACGGCATTGTCTATTTGGATTACCTATCCAAAATGAAACGCAACATGTTGATCAAGAAAATGCTGAAGCAGCTTAAAGACAGCTAGGACAATGCATAAAGGCCCGCATGACAATCATGCGGGCCTTCAATCATTTCATCAAAAGACGGCTTGCGTCTTATGCGTCTTCTTGCGTGAAGGTTAGGCCAGCACTGGCTTCCAAACGGGCGATCAATTTATCCCCCATGGCTGGTGCTGCTGTCCAAATGCCACCCTTCGTATCGAGATTATCTTGAACCAAGCAGATGGCACTTTCAGAGATCATTTTGGATGTTGAGCCGTAGCCTGGATCTTTGTCGCCCTTAACAGAGACACGCACCGAGCGGCCATCTTTGGCTTCCCCAATGAAGAGAAGGTCATAGAAGCCTGCTTCGCGTTCTTCTTTGCTTGGCCCTTCGCCGGGTTTTGGTCCGTCTTCGCTTTCGAAGGATTTGTCATTGGCCACGAATTCAGCAGCCGCCCTGCCCTGTTCGCCGGGGCCTGTCATGAGCATTTCGTCGTAGACAAAATCTTCACCGTAAGGAAGGCCTAACAGGAAATTGGAGCGGTGCACATTACGCGTGTTGATCGCGGCCATAATGAAAGGTGCAACCCACCCACCAACGGCTGGATCTTCTTCTGGCACATTGCCTGCTGGTTGAGCAGGACCTGTAAAGCCCGGGGTCAATGCGAATGGGTCCATCAACAATTTGATGATGGAGGGATCTTTGCCCGCCGCTTCAAGCGTTGCCATCAAGCTGGCTTTCGTGCCGCCGGAGAAAGTGCCCTGCATGCCGCGCACACGACCTTTAACGCGGGCAACAGTGCCACCCAAGTCAGCTTTGGCTTTTTGTTGCAGGAAGTAGACGCCCAGATCGAAGGGGATGGAGTCAAAGCCACAAGAAAAGACGATGCGCGCGCCGCTTGCTTTGGCTTTGGCGTCATAGGCATCGATCATTTTGCTCATCCATGCAGGCTCGCCGCACAAATCTACATAATCGGTTCCAGCTTCTGCGCAAGATGCGACGAGACCTTCGCCGTAGAGCTGATAGGGGCCCACGGTTGTGAGTACGACTTTTGTGCTGGCAACCATGGCATCAATGGAGGCTGCGTTATCTGAATTTGCCACGACCAATGGTGTCTCGGCAGGCAAGCCCATTTCATCGCGCACAGATACCAATTTATCTTGGCTGCGACCTGCCATTGCCCAGTTGACGGTTTTGCCAACGCCGTATTGCTTGTTGAGATATTCAGCCACAAGGCGGCCGGTAAAACCCGTTGCACCGTACACGACAATATCGAATTTCTTTTCACCGCTCATAGCGACTCTCCTAATGTTGATTTCTGGTAATCTGGCCCGTGACGTCGCGTCTGGCAAGCCCAATGGTGCGCACTTGTTTGTTCATAAGTGTTCAAGCACTGTTTGGCTGTCTTAGTCCGGCGTGTAAACATGCCCGCATGGATGGTAGGCGTTGCAAAATACACCTCCTCCTGCTCTAATGCGCCACATTATTTTTGGGAGTGCAGTATGACAATTCGCGAATGGGTGAGCCCCTTTATTTCAGCTCGCAAGCTTGACCCTGCCCGGCACACTGCGGCGCGCGCCTCCGCTGAAGCAAGCCGGATTGCAGCAGGATCCCGTCATACGGTCACCTATTTCCATCAAAGCGATGACGCTTATTCCGTTCTCACAGCACAAGTGCTTGAGGCTTTAACGCGTCGCTATGACATTGACATTAAGGCGATGGTCGCTTCGCCGCCGCGGGATGATGCGGCACCGGAACGTGACGCGCTGCTCGCCCTTGCCCGCAGAGACGCCTGTGCCTTAGCGGATAAATTTGGCTTGAGCTTTTCAGACCCCGGACATCAGCCGCCGCCTGAGTTACTCAAACTGGCCAATTGCATTTTGACCAATGCCCAAGCACATGGACAATTTAGTGCCTGCGTATGCGCCGTTGATGAAGCCTTGTGGGCAGAGGATGCTCAGGCCCTTGATGAGTTGGCCTCCAAATTTGGGGTCAGCTCTCAACGCGAAACAGATGCCGTCCTTATTTCAGGGGCAGATCGACGCCATGAGATGGGGCATTATTTGGGTGGCACCTTCTGTTATGCCGGTGAACAATACTGGGGCATTGATCGGCTGTATCATTTGGAACAGCGGTTGTTTGATTTAGGCGCGTGCCGTGAGGAAGGCCCCTTTGCACCGATTGCCCCGCGCCCGGTGCTGGGCAGTCCGAGCGCACCGGTACAAAAAGGTGCTGAAATTGACTTCTATATGTCTTTGCGCAGCCCTTACACCCATGTTGCCGCCCCACAGCTTTTTGCCTTGGCCAAACGCTACAATGCGACCGTCAATATCAAATTTGTTCTCCCTATGATGATGCGCGGCGTCCCCGCATCACCTACCAAACAACATTATATTTTGATTGATACCCAACGCGAAGCCACCCAAGTGGGCGTTCCCCTCGGACCGATCGCGGATCCTTTTGGTCGTCCCGCAGAGCGAGGCTTGGCGCTCATTCCTTATGCGGTGTCTCAAGGTAAGGGTGAAGAATATGTTCTCTCCTTCCTTAAAGGGGTTTGGTCTGAAGGCATTCGTTCTGGTTCAAACCGAGGACTGAAAAAAATCACGTCGCGTGCGGGTTTAGACTGGGACGGCGTACAAAAGCATATGAACAATGAAGAATGGCGCGAAGAAGCCGAGGTGAACCGCGTCGCACTTTATGACTTGGGATTGTGGGGTGTGCCGAGTTTCAAAGTTGGATCGGTTGTCGCATGGGGACAAGACCGGCTTTGGCTCGTTGAGCAAGAATTGGCAAAACTTGCGGGGCAGTGATGCCGCGCTCTTTAGAAGCGCGACACCCTTAATTGGTTGCGAAGCCTAGGCGCCTAAATCAGCAGGAAAACCATCTCTGATTTTTGTCGCCACAGCATTGCGCAGCTTATGCTTGGTACCGGCATAGGCTTTCAAGTTGAGTGTTTTGTAGTGGGCGATCTGCGCATCAATGGCAGCGTCCACTTCTTCACTGGCACAGGCCACATCCAGATAACCGACATCAACCGCTTTGGTCGGGTCATAGAGAGTTGCTCCGACAATCGCAGCCGTGTGGTAGCGTGTTTCAAGGCACACACGGGCAAGCTCAATAGCGAACTCCGGCAAGACCATGCCGATGGCCGTTTCGTTTAAGCCAATGCGGAAGGCACCTTGAGTGCCGATGCGGTGGTCGCCGCAAAACAACAAGATCCCACCAGCCGCCAAAGCATGACCCGGGCTTGCCATAATGACAGGCTGGGGATGCTCATAAATTTTGAGCATGAGATGAGCGCCTGCGAGCACAAGCTTTTGAGCCGCCTCAACGCCTTGACCCATCACACTCAAATCAAAACCAGCAGACAGTGCCCGACCTTCGCCGCGTAAAACGACAGTTGTTGCTTCATCAGCGGCTTTATCAAAAGCAGCTGTCAGCGCCTCGATCATTTCAAAGCTTAGAGCATTGGCTTTCCCATCATTGATGGTGAGATAGGCCACATCCTCTTTAAGCTCGTATTTCAAGTTCTC
>NVSO02000088.1 GCA_002401305.2 Rhodobiaceae bacterium
CCGCCGGTTCCAATGGTGTAGCTATAGCCGGTTCCGCTTGCGCCATCTGTATCCCAAATTCGCAGGATGATGGTTTCTTGGCACTCAAAACTTTGGATCGCATCAATGCGGACTGTCTTGGGCACCAGCGGCACGAGATAGAGGGCCACCCGATCAATGCTCACCATGAGGACACCTCGCTCGATAGGCTTTTTTGAAGCTGGTCTTGGTTACTCTTCTTTGGGGAAACGGAAATGTCGTAGTGACGCGCCGCAGTCGTCGCCCAAATCTTGGTGCGGA
Organism: Rhodobiaceae bacterium; assembly: GCA_002401305.2. Lineage (GTDB taxonomy): Bacteria > Pseudomonadota > Alphaproteobacteria > Parvibaculales > Parvibaculaceae > NORP139. Next base: position 280 of record NVSO02000088.1, read on the forward strand.
CAGAGTGAGGTTTGTCTTCAAGCCAGCTATCCATCATTTTGATCCACGCGGTGTAGTTTCCATTCATATTTAGAACAGGCCAATCACTTCCCCACATCAATCGATCTGGCCCAAAGCAGTCATAGAGGTGGTCGAGATAGGGTTTGATGGCGGGAAGGTCTGCACCGGGTGCAGCTTCTGTTAACAAGCCTGACAATTTGCAGCTCACGTGATCATTGGCTGCCAGCGCTTCCATCATGGGTGCCCAATCGGAAAAGCCACCCTCCCCGTTTAGGCCATTGCAAATGGTGGGCTTGGCTGCGTGGTCGACCACGATTGAAAGTGAGGGGTAGTTCTTTGCGCATTCAAGCAAAGCGGACCATTGAGGGGGACGCACAAGTGCTTCAAAAACCAGTTCATTTTCGCTCAATAAATTGAAGGCGGGTGCAAGCTCGGATTTGCTCAGCCAATTGGCATCTGCCATGTCCTGCACCATGGGGCGCAGGCCTTTAAACAGCGGATGCTGTGCAAGGCGGTCTAAATCTTGGCCAAAACTCGCGCACTCCATATCCGCCCAACCGACCACCGCTTTTACAAAACTTGTTTGTGCAGCTTGCGCCAATAATATTTCTGTTTCTTCGATGCAGGGAGCGGCTTGAACCAGAATGGTCGCCTCAATCTCACAATCAGCTAGGATTGGGGCTAGATCTGTGGGCGTGAAATCATAATTGAGGGCCGTTAGATCCGGCGTCAACCAATCATAGAAGCCGTTGCTGCGGGTCCAGAAATGGTGGTGCGCGTCAATTCTCATGGTGCGCTCCGATCAATGCGGATTTAGGGGTCGGGGCCTCTTGGGATAGCAAGCCGTTTTGCTTTAAATCCTGCCAAAACCTTGGATCGATGGGGGTTTTACTGTTTTGCAGACAGGCTTCAATTTCGTTTGGTGAGGAAAGTCCGACGACGATGGACACCACATCTGGATGGGCTATTGGAAACTGAAGGGCTGCGGCGGGCAATAGGATTTTGTACTTGTTACACAGCTCCTCTATGGCCCGTACTTGGTCACCCAGAGATGTGGGAACTGTGCCGTAATCATATTTCGCCTGCGCACTCAGTCCCGTTGCCAAGATACCGGAATTGAAAACCCCACCCATGATCACTTGAATGCCACGCGCCCGGCTGCGTTGAAAAAAGCCGTTGAGCGGTTCTTGTTCTAAAAGGGTGTAACGGCCTGCGAGTAGGAAGTAATCCCAATCAGCATGAGACATCGCTTCGTCACACACTTGCCATTCGTTCACACCAATACCAATGGCTTTAACGGTACCCTTCGCCCGCAATTCCAACATTGCTTGCAGGCCACCAGACATTGCTTCGTCGAAAATGGCGGTATGATCTGCGCCGTGAGTGGCTTGCCCAATATCGTGTAGCAGCAGGCAATCAATGTGGGAGAGCTGAAGCCTTTCGAGGCTTTCTTGCACGCTCGCCATAACGCCGTCATAGGAGTAGTCGAAGACGGGTTCAAAGGGGGCTGCCTCGACAAAGAACTCCCGCTGTGGATGCCAGCCTGCATTACCAACTAAGCGGCGGCCCACCTTAGTGGATACATGATAATCGGAACGGGATTTTGCTGCGAGGAATTTCCCCAACCGGCTTTCGCTCAATCCAAATCCATACAGAGGTGCTGTGTCAAAAAACCGAATGCCATTGCCCCATGCAGATTCTAATAAAAGCTCTGCCTCGACATCAGTAAGGGCACTGTAGAGATTCCCCAAAGGAGCGCACCCAAGACCTAAACTCGGTACTCGTACGCTCATCTCCCCGGATTTTTGCGTCGTTAACACCACTCCCGCTCCGTCATCGTTGACCTGCGTATCGTTTTATATACATGATAGTATTTTATATATAAAGTCAATGCTGATGGAAATTAAAGTTTCGTTAAGAGGTGAGAGCCTGCGCAATACGGCTGGCAGCCGTGATGAGATGATCCGCCACAGCCTCTGGCGCGATAGGGTTTGTCACCAGTTTTACGTAAGGAACCGTCAAGGCGGCGACCGCCCCCTCGCTGCCGGCCCCTAAAATGGGACAGGAAATATCCCACACACCGTCCATGACTTTACTGGGCTCAATCAAGCACTCTTTCTGCCTAATCTCGATCAACTTGGCTTCCAACTCATCCACGTTGACCCACGGATCATCCGCCTTAATCGCTTTAATGGCGCGACTTCTATTGGCTGAAGACATGAACGCCAACAAGCACAGGCCGGATCCGGTTTCTAACAAGGATTGGCGGTAGCCCACCCGGACGGTCACTCCCACAGGATCTGGGCAATCAACACGTGTGATCACCGCAATTTGGCTTCCAGTCGGGATGGCGAGGTGACAGGGATACCTGGTTTCCTCCGCAAAAACCTCCATCAACGGGGTCGCGATATAGGCCAGTGACTTATACTTTGGACGGCGCAAGCCGAGTTGAAAGAGTTTATCGGTCACTTGGTATTTGTCTGCATCCTCAACACGCACAACATACCCACGCAGTTCGAGCACGACCAACATGCGAAAGATCTCACCCTTTGTACGACCAATCTTGGCGGCAATTTCAGCCAGCGTGTAATCGGTATCACAGCGCGACAGAAACTCAATAATGTCGAGCCCCTTCTCTAGCGCGGGTGCCGAATACTTTGGCGCTGTGTCAGCTGTCTTCTCTGCTTTTAGCATTTCTGGTTGAGCCTCTTTAACACTCATCATCGGATTCCTTTTGGCACTTTGCAGCGAAGTGTGTTTTATATATGCCTCATAGGTTCTTATATAAAAGTATGGGCAATTTGCAATGACGCATATTACAGGGTGGCGCACACATGATGTTCGCTTTCCAACCTCTAATCAATTGGCTGGTTCGGATGCAATGAATATTGCCCCGGATTATTCCGCCGCCTACCTGGTGTTGGAAACAGACCAAATGAATGTAGAGGGATTCGGGCTAACCTTCACCATCGGACGGGGCAATGAATTATGCGTCTCTGCAATCAATGCTTTGATGCCGCGCTTGCAAGGCATGTCGCTGAGTGAGATCACAGCTGATATGGGCGCTTTTTGGCGCTATATGACATCTGATTCTCAGCTACGTTGGGTGGGGCCAGACAAGGGCGTGATCCATCTTGCAACCGGGGCCATCATCAATGCTGTATGGGACTTATGGGCGCGCTCGGTTGGCAAACCGGTCTGGCAACTCGTCAGCGATATGTCTCCTCGAGAGATGATCCGGTGCATAGACTTCCGCTACCTCACTAATGTACTCACGCCTGAGGACGCCTATGAGATGTTGGCGCGTCAAGAAGACGGCAAGCTGGAACGGCGGGCACATCTCGCCCGAACTGGCTACCCTGCTTATACGACTTCGGCAGGCTGGCTTGGTTATGACGATGAAAAGCTGCGCCAACTATGCCGTCAAGCCCTCGCCGATGGATGGTCTCATATTAAACTAAAAGTCGGACAAGATGTCGACGATGACATTCGGCGTTGTCGCATTGTCCGTGAAGAAGTGGGACCTGATTGCACACTGATGCTGGATGCCAATCAAATGTGGGAAGTTGATGAGGCTGTTGAGTGGATGCAAGCCCTTGCGCCGTTCAACCCCCGCTTCATTGAAGAGCCGACGTCACCAGACGACATTTTGGGGCACGGAGAAATCAAGGCCCGCATTCACCCCATTCAAGTTGCCACTGGCGAAATGTGCCAAAACCGCGTCATGTTCAAGCAGTTCTTACAAGCCGATGCCATCGACGTGGTTCAAATTGATGCAGCCCGTGTGGGCGGGCTCAATGAGAACCTTGCGATTATGTTGATGGCTGCAAAATTCGACAAGCCTGTTTGCCCGCATGCTGGCGGTGTGGGGCTTTGCGAATACGTTCAGCACCTCTCCATGATTGATTACATTTGCATTTCCGGCACGCTTGAGGGGCGGGTTGCAGAATATGTCGATCATTTGCATGAGCATTTTGAAAACCCCTGCCGGATGGTCAATGGACATTACGCCATGCCGACGGCACCGGGGTTTAGCATTGCGATCAAACCGGCATCGGTTGAGCGCTTTACTTTTCAGGCAACCGAGGAAATGCATTCGGGCTCTCGCCCCGCAGCCAATACCCCCTTACCGGCGTCGCTCCGGCAACACAGCTGATAGAGGGGACCCCGAGGTGTTTTCTCTGAGAGCTTTGCGAAAAGCGCCCGGTGTTGTCTGGTTCCATTTGATGAAGGCCCGTCGAAAGTTGGTGTGGTTTGCGTAGCCCAACGCAGCCGCCACCGCCTCCACAGACAGGTCTGTGCCCGATAAATATTCGGTTGCCAAAAAGTTTCGAACCTCATCCAAAAGGTTTTGAAAGTTGGTCCCCTCTTCGCTCAACCGTCGTCTCAGCGTTCTCTGGGAAAAACCCAATTCAGTCGATACCTCAGAGATATCGGGGAACGGCGCTCCGTTGCCGAGCAGATGCAATTTGACGCCCTCAGCAATGCTTTCGCCCAAAACTGAACTGCGCAAATAGTCTTCGCAAATACGTTTGTGAATGGCGGTTGCGGGGATTTGGCTCGCCGACAATACTTTGGTGTAATTGCTGATCGGGCCAACCAGCCTGTTTACCGGACATGAAAAACGGATGTTGGCGGCGATGTATTTTTTGTACCGCGGGTCTTGGTGGCGTGGACTTGGAATTGACAGCTCCAAGCGGGCCCTGGTCATCTTCTCCCCGGTTAACTCATATGTTGCGCGTTCGAACGCTGAGAAAAACATATCGATGAAGAAGCTGGGCGCTCCTCGAATTTTTGCGGGCGGCCAATAGGTCACCGCCATTGTTTCTTTTGAAAACGCCAACTCCACCCGCGCGCCCTGTTTGCGGAAGGGGCCGTATTTGGTGAGCAGCTCTAAAGACTCCGCCACTGTTCCACAACTCAGCGATGCATAACCCAGCGCGCCATGTGCCGAGAGGTTTATATGCCCGCCAATTTCCAAGCCAATGTGGGGATCACCCGTCACGTCTACCAACTTCGTGCTGAGCTCTTTGTACTGCTCCCAAGAAATGGAAACAGGACGCGGCGCGCCGAGATCCACGTCGCGGTCCCGCGCCACCTGCAAAAGAGCGGCTATGTAAAGCTGAGGTGAGTCCATGACTTGTCCGAATCTGACCCATAAGTTGGCCGAATATGACTTATATTAGTCTCTATATTTAACCCTTGGGAACGCGGCAAGCAAGGGATGAATTGAATGACACGCACAAATGCGGCGAATGCAACCGGTCTCCAAGCTCCTCCTGTGACAGGGCAAGAGCTTCGGATGGGCACACGTTATCGGCCTCAACGTCTTTCAGGACCCTATGATGCGATCATCATAGGGTCGGGCCTCGGCGGTCTTTCCACCGCAGGTTGCCTTGCCAGAATGGGCAAAAAGGTTCTTGTCCTAGAGCAGCACTACACCATTGGCGGCTTCACCCATTGCTTTGAGAAAGATGGCTACGAATGGGGCACTGGCCTTCATTATGTGGGCGGCATGGGCACCCGCAACCCTCTGAGCAATGTCATGAATTACATCACCCGAGGTAAGCTTGAATGGGCCGACATGGGGGAGAATTACGACAGCTACTTCTTTGATGGGGACCGCTTTGACGTCTTGGTTGGGGAAGGGAAATTTAAGGCGGCGCTGCTTCAAAAGTTTCCTAACGAGGGACCCGCGCTGGAGAGTTACCTCGCCCTTATTCGGGAAGCAGCCCCAGCTGCGCAAGCTTTCTTTGGTCGAAAAATCCTCAGTCGCGGGATGGCCCGCCTGCTCAACCCGCTTTTGCGCCGCCGCGCGCCGGACTATATCAACACGCCCGCCTATGACGTGATCAAGTCCATCACTCAAAACAAAAAACTCATCGGCGTGCTCTTGGGCCAATGGGGTGGATGTGGCACACCGCCAAAACGGATGTCCTTTGTGATGCATGCCGGAGCGGTCAGCCACTATATGGAAGGCGCTTATTATCCAGTCGGTGGCAGCTCCCAAGTGGCGCGCACCATTCTCCCCGTGATTGAACACGCAGGCGGCAATGTCTTTTCCTATGCATCGGTCGATCAGATCCTCGTCAAAAAAGGACGCGCTGTCGGCGTGCGAATGAAAGATGGCACGGAGATCAACTGCACGACAGTCATCAGTGGGGCGGGTTTTTACAATACCTACGAACATTTGTTGTCACGCCAAGATGCTGGGGCGATGAATGCACAGCCCGACGTGGACGCGCTGGAGCCAAGCTCTGCCCATATCGGGCTTTTCATCGGCATGAAAAAAACCGCGCGGGAGTTGAACCTTCCAAAAACCAATTATTGGATCCAACCCAGCTTTGATCATGATGACAATCACACATCGTTCTGGACCGATTCTGATGCTGCCTTCCCCCTCATCTACGTCACGTTTCCCGCCTCAAAAGATCCGGAGTTTGAAGCCCGATATCCCCATAAATCTACCATCGAAATTGTTGTCCTCACACCTTATGAGCATTTTGAAAAATGGGATGGCACGGCGTGGGGCGACAGAGGTGAAGAGTACGAGGCTTTCAAGGAAAAAATGAAGGACCGTATCCTCGCTGAACTTTACAAAGTCCTTCCTCAAATTGAGGGAGAGATCGATGTCTGCGAAGTCTCCACTCCTTTGACAACCAACTATTTCAACAATGGAAAGTTTGGAGAGATCTACGGCCTTGCTCATACGCCTGAACGTTACAACGATCAGTGGCTTCGGATTCAGACACCAATCAAAGGTCTCTATATGACCGGACAAGACGCCATGAGCATGGGCATCGCCGGGGCAACAATTGGGGGCTTTATGACAGCGCTTAAACTGCTCAGCTGGCGGGAACGGTTCAAGCTTCTCAAAAACCTCAGCTCACCCGAAAACAAAGCGCCGCCCCTTCATACGGACGCGCGCTTAGAGCCAAATGCACAAGCAGTGGAGTAGGACAATGGATTTATCCCTTCTCATAGAGTTCACATCAATCGCTGTAGGAACGGCCATCGTTGCCGGTGTCATTGGGATTGCGATCAACATCATCTATTTAGGTGTCCGCAAACCAGAACACCGCACAGCCGCCACCGTAACTGTACTCGGGCTGGTCAGTTGGTGCACAGTGATGTTGTACCTCTCGACGTGGGGCAATATTACCCCGCCCACAAAGCAAGTAATCACAGACCGAGATTTTTGGGGTTCCCTCTCCGCGCCGGTTTTGACTCTGGCGCCCATTCTTGGCTTCTTCTGGTTGAGGCGTCGGAACGCGGCGCTGCAAGCCCTGACCGATGACTTGAACATGCGCCTTCTTGTCGGTGCACAAGCGTACCGCATGACTGGCGTGATCTTTCTCCTCTTTGCCCTCAGCGGCCCGATGCCTGCCTTGATCGGCATTCCAACCGGCATTTCTGCTTTTCTCGTCGGGCTGCTCGGCATTGGGCTTGCGATATTTTACCGCCCGCATTCCCCCCGCTGGCGCACATACTCTGGGTGGTGGAATTGGTTTGGACTGGGATATTTCAGCTATGCGATCATTTTATGCCTGCTGTGTGTCGCTCAGGTGATCAATTTGGACCCAGACCCCATTCCGATTTTCTTTTACCCCATCGCCTTTATCGGAAGCTTCGGCGTTCCGTTCTCAGTGATCTTGCACTTCATTTTCCATTCAAGGTTAAAAGCTGTTGCTTGATCCAAGGCGGGAGGTGCTCCCACATCTCCCGCCAAACATCAGGCCCAGACTTTTGCAAATGGAAAGACCAACGGCCTGCGCATAAAGCACACCGCCTTACCCTTTACGTCGTTTAGCGCCAGATACAGGGAACCAGTGCCTCTTGGTGACTTCCTTTTTGATCAAACCTGTCATGGACCCCCCGCCAGCGAACGGCAACTTGCCGTCGAGATCTATACCTGAGCTCAACATTTCCACCTGCCATAGAGGCTCCCAACATCCGTGCGCTTCCAAGCGTTCTTGAACTTCGTGTTTATCGGGTGCGGCTAAGGCGTTAAAATGACGGCGCAATTCTTCAAGGCACCACACGCGGTACGGGGCTGTGCGAATGTTTTTATACGGCGCCCCTTCAATGGTGACGTCGAAGCGGCTTTGGCCTGTGCTCCAAGCTTGAGCATTTGCACAGAGGTACGGCAAATAGCCCGAACCGATTGAGTTCAATATCGGGCCCCAATCCTGCGGCACGTGCTCCAGCAGCGGACCGTTGGTTGTGCTTGCGCGGGCATTCCATACACGTGCCACCCATTCAAAAACTGCTGGTGCCGTTTCGCGCATGATGCGTGCGCTTGTGGGGTCCATTGAAAAATGCCGGAACGCGGGACCAAACATGCCAAAGTCTGCAAGGCTGGGGCGTTCCCCTAAGAGGAACGGTCGGTCCTTCAATATCGCGCTGAGATGGGCAAGTGTATCGAGGTAGATTTTTTCTACATGGTCCCATGTTTCGGGCGACACCCCATCCCCTTTGGTAAACAACGCGCGCTGACGGCCCTTGATGAGATGACGCACTAGCGCTTTGGGCAACGGCACATCAGTTGCAACTTCCTCAACAAGGATCCGGCCTTGAAGCTCGGCACCCTCGGCATAATCCCACCGATAATGCATGGCGGGTCGCCAGAGCCACTCGTCAGCGTAGTCCTCAATTAAGCGGCTGAAGAAGGCCAACACAGGATCGCGTGGGATCACAGGGGTCGCTGGAAAACGTTCATCAAGCCAATGGATGATGGGCGTGCTGTCGGTCAGCCACCGATCATCGGCAAGGTGCAGTGCTGGCACTTGCGCCACGCCGGTAGCCTTCTCCAATAGGCCCACCGGCCCTTTGGGAATGCGTTGATAGGGCAGCTCCATGTAGCGCACAACGGCTTC
>NVSO02000089.1 GCA_002401305.2 Rhodobiaceae bacterium
GCCGGTTGATGATTTTTCGTCCTCACCGCCCACACCCAAACCTTGGGCAATGCTTGGAGAAAAAACACTACTCCAACATGCCTATGACCGCTTGGCCCCCCAAGTGGACGAAGTGGTTTTCTCAGTCTCTGAGAGTTTTAAAGAGCCAACCCTTCTGGGCTGCAAAGTCATCCGAGATATCAAAGTAAATCTCCTAGAAACGGATGCCACGTCACGTCGCCCGGACCGCAAAGCAGGGGGACCCTTGGTGGCCATAGCAAGCGTGTTGCAATATGTGCACGAGCAGGGCGAGGCGGAAGGGCGCACGGGGCAAAATGAAATAATCACTGTGCCTGTCGATATGCCTTTTTTGCCGCGAGATTTGGTCGCTCAATTGGCCCAAGCTTCGCGTGCCCCGGCCCAGCCGTGTTACGCATTTTGCGACGGTCGGGATTATCCCACATGTGCCATATGGCCGGTCGCTTTGGCCCCCCAATTGGTCGACTGGGTGGCGGTACAAAATATGCGCGCCATCTACAAAGCGTTGCGTCGCCTAGGGGCGGTAAAGGTGAATTTTGACAAAACGCAGTCTGATGCATTTTTGAACATCAATTCACCGCAAGATTTAGAGAATGCAAAAAACCTTATGGCGACGGGGTTTGGTGTAATTCAGAGCCTATCTCCTTAAGCGAATGGCATGATTATGTTGCGTCGCACAAACTCTCTGCCTAATACTTCAAGCATGAATCGACGAAACTTGAAGGGGACCGCGTCCGTGAGCGCTTCGCCCGTAGTTGTTGTAATTGACGAAAATGACGTGCGCGCTGCGATCCTAGAAGACGGATTGCGGGAGGCTGGCTTTGTCGGCGTGACCCGTCTGTCGGATACGACAAATTTGATGCGCCAACTTGTGAGCCTTGATCCTGATGTCATCATCATAGATTTAGAAAATCCAAGTCGCGACGTATTGGAACAAATGTTTCAGGTGTCGCGGTCGGTGTCCCGTCCTGTCGCCATGTTTGTTGATCAATCAGATAGTGAAATGACAAACGCGGCGATGGATGCAGGTGTATCTGCCTATGTTGTCGACGGGCTGAAAAAAGAACGTGTAAAGACAATCGTGGATACGGCCATTTCACGGTTCAATACATTTTCCAAATTACGCGCCGAATTGGAAGAAGCGCGCACCGAACTTGCCGACCGAAAAGTAATCGAACGGGCAAAAGGCATCATGATGCACGCGCGAAAGATAAGTGAAGACGAGGCCTATACCTTGTTGCGCCGCACAGCGATGACCCAGAAAAAGCGTCTGGCTGATATCGCCCAAAGCGTCATCACCGCCTCGGATCTTCTAGGAGGGACAGATATATGACCGCATCCCGTTTTCCAAAAGTGCATCTTGGTTTCATCCCGTTGGTTGATAGTGCGCCGTTTATTATTGCGGAGCAAAAGGGTTTTTTTGCCAATCACGGTCTTGAGGTGGAACTGCATAAAGAAGTGTCTTGGGCCAATATTCGGGACCGGACAATTTATGGTCATTTCCACGCCGCCCAAATGCTGGGGCCCATGCCCATTGCGGCTTGCCTAGGTCTGGGTCATCTGAAAGTTGACATGATTGCCCCTATGGCACTGGGGTTAGGGGGGAATGCGGTAACCGTTTCTACCGACCTATTGGCCAATATGCGCGCCGTGGACCCAGGCCTTAGCTTGGGTAACCCCACCAATGTTGGGCGGGCGCTGGCCACATGTATTGCCGAGAGAAAACAACAAGGCGGCGATCAGCTCGTCTTTGCGGTGGTGTATCCTTTCTCCGCCCATAATTATGAATTGCGATATTGGCTCGCAGCGTCGGGCATTCGACCAGACCACGATGTGCGTTTCACAGCCGTACCGCCCTCGCAAATGGTTGCGGCATTGAAGGAGGGGCATATCGACGGGTTCTGTGTGGGCGAGCCTTGGTCCAGTTTGGCAGGGCAGGAAAATGTTGGGCAGGCCATTATATCTAAATCTAACATTTGGCCTGGCTGTTCAGAAAAAGTGCTCGGCATGCGCACGGACTGGGCAGAAGCCCACCCTGAAATTGTTGATGCATTGATCGTCAGTTTGGATGCCGCCTGTGCATGGTGTGAAGCGCCCGAGAACCGCGGCGAACTTGCGGACATTTTGTCGAGCCCGGATTTTGTGGGTACGTCGGCCCAAGCAATATCGCGGTCTCTCACCGGCAATGTGATCGAAGAGGGCGCTGTTAGTGAAGCCGCCTTCATGAGTTTTCACGCCGATGCCGCCAATATGCCATGGAGTGGCCAAGGCCTGTGGCTTTACAGCCAAATGGTACGTTGGGGGCACGTGGCCCATAGTTCCCAAGGTTTAGACGTCGCCAAATCAGTATATCGCCCAGATATATATGCGCGCGCGCTGGGCAATACATCGCCCATTTTGGGCAAGGCGATGGCGCAGGAAAAAACCAATTTTTTCTCAGGCAGGTTCTACGACGGGTGTTCATTTGACCCAACCGACGTCGAGAAATATCTCAGTTCTTTGGAAGTCAGTGCCTATTCAGCGTGAGGCTGATCAAATTTTAAGCAGAAATGATGCGGTGCACAATATCTAGCCAGCAGGGCAAGGTAGCGAGCGTCGTTGCGCTCAATTTATATGATATCAATTATCATTAGCATATATGTGAATCCAGAAGTGGCAGATTTCCGCCATTTTCATACATTCCCACAGGGAGACACAACTTGGCACGGATCATGTAAAGGAAAGCACGTAGGGCTCTGGCTCTGACAAATATCGCCCCTTGATGGGCTTGAGCAACGCCGCTTATCAAATCTCCGTTTCGGCGGCGATGAGAGTTTGCGGCGTTTTGTATTTGCAGAGCGCAATGGTTTTAAACAAGGAGTGATAGAGTTGAGTAAGAAGCTTATCAGACAGAACCTTTTCTCCCTCACCAAGCAGGCAGGCTTGTTTGGTGCAGCGATTTTGATGGCGGTCGGCATGGCGCACAGCCCGAGCCACGCTGTTGAATTGGATGTTGAGAAAAGCGATCTAAGATTTGGTTTCATCAAATTGACCGACATGGCGCCCCTCGCCATCGCCTATGAAAAAGGATACTTCGAAGACGAAGGCCTTTTTGTCACCCTGGAGCCCCAAGCCAATTGGAAAGTCTTGCTGGATCGGGTCATCACCGGTGAGCTAGACGGCGCGCACATGCTTGCAGGACAACCGCTCGCCGCGACAATCGGCTTCGGTACCAAAGCTCACATTGTTACCCCTTTTTCCATGGATCTAAACGGCAACGGCATCACTGTTTCCAACGAAGTTTGGGACATGAAGAAGGAATATGTTCCCCGTCAAGAAGATGGGCGGCCGGTTCACCCCATCAAAGCTGATTACCTAAAGCCGGTCATCGAGAAGTTTAAAGACGACGGCAAAGCCTTCAACATGGGCATGGTGTTTCCTGTGTCCTCGCACAATTACGAATTGCGGTATTGGTTGGCAGCCGGTGGTATTCACCCGGGCTACTATTCCAAGACAGACGTATCTGGACAGATTCAGGCCGATGCATACTTGTCAGTCACACCTCCCCCCCAAATGCCAACAACAATGGAAGCCGGGACGATTTCTGGCTACTGCGTGGGCGAGCCTTGGAACCAACAAGCTGTGATTAAGGGTATCGGAGTTCCCGTGATTACCGATTATGAAATCTGGAAAAACAACCCTGAGAAAGTTTTCGGGATCACTGCAGAGTTTGCAAAAGAAAACCCGAAGACAACACTGGCCCTAACCAAAGCCCTTATCCGAGGGTCGAGATGGTTGGATGCTAATGAGGATGGCAACCGCGTAGAAGCCGTCAAGATCCTGTCCAACCCAGGGTACGTGGGGGCCGATCCAGAAGTGATAGCTGCCTCGATGACAGGGACATTTGAATATGAAAAAGGCGACATAAGACCGGCGCCTGACTTCAATGTGTTCTACCGATATTTCGCCACCTACCCCTATTACTCAGATGCAATTTGGTATTTGTCCCAAATGCGCCGTTGGGGACAGATCACCGAAGACAAATCCGATGAGTGGTACGCCGATGTTGCAAAAAGCGTTTACCGCCCGGACATCTATTTGGAAGCCGCCAAATTGGTGATTGCGGATGGTAATGCGGAACTAGAAGAGTTTCCGTGGGACACAGATGGGTACCGCGCGCCGCAAAATGAATTCATCGACAATCTTACTTTTGATGGACACACGCCTAACGCATATCTTGCAGGTTTCGAAATTGGTTTGAAAGCGGGTGAGCAGGTCCAATAGGCCCGCTGGTTGCCGCGCACGGGCAGCATCGCTTCTTCCTAAAGTTTTTAATGAGTGCCTCCATTGGAGGTCTACGAAATGAGGTTACGAATGAGTACGACGGATATAGCACCCAAGCCCGCGTCTCCGAGTCCCCTACGCGAAAAGATGTTCCAGTGGATCAATAAGTCCGCGTCATATCTCAACGTTGTCGGGCTGGGCTGGTTAGTCCCTCTATTCAAAATTCTGGCTGGCGATAATCCCAAAACACAACTTAAAGAGCTATGGCAACAGGCTGGCATTCCCATGTTGGGCATTGTCGCGTTCCTGACAATGTGGGCCGTGCTCGCCCCGACCGTCAAAACATCTCTCGGCACCATCCCTGGCCCTGCTCAGGTGTGGGAGCAAGTTGAAGTGCTTTGGGAAGATCACCTCAATGAGCGTGAAAAAGAAAAAGCCTTCTTTGAACGCCAAGACATCCGTAACGCCAAATACACGGCAGAAGGGCGTCTCGATAAAGTAAAAGACCGGGCGTATACCGGTAAGCCA
>NVSO02000009.1 GCA_002401305.2 Rhodobiaceae bacterium
AGAGATGTCGCCGTTGATGAAGGCAGAACGAGTGAGATCTGCGACACGTACCATGGAGGAGACAGTCTTTTTGCCCTCTTCTGTACCGGAGAAGTGTTTGGATTTATTCAGAATGATATCGGTTTCTGTGTCATGGGGCAGATAGTTCAAAGTGGTCACGATGTTCCAACGGTCCATCTGACCTTGGTTGATCTGCTGAGTGCCGTGATACAGGCCGCTGGTATCGCCCAAGCCGATGGTATTGGCTGTGGCAAAGAGGCGGAAAGCTGGATGGGGGCTGATGACTTTGTTTTGGTCGAGCAATGTCAACTTGCCTTGCTGTTCCAGCACGCGTTGGATCACGAACATGACGTCGGCCCGGCCTGCATCATATTCATCAAATACGATGGCTACAGGGCGTTGAAGCGCCCACGGCAAAATGCCTTCGCGGAATTCTGTGATTTGTTTGCCATCTTTGAGCACGATCGCGTCTTTACCGATCAAGTCGATCCGGCTGATGTGGCTGTCCAAGTTGATGCGCACGCAGGCCCAATTTAGGCGCGCTGCAATTTGCTCAATATGGGTGGATTTACCTGTGCCGTGATAGCCTTGGACGATGACGCGGCGGTTAAAGGCAAAACCGGCAAGCAGAGCCAGTGTCGTGTCATGGTCGAAGATATATTCTTCGTCCAGATCCGGCACATAGTCATTTCCTTTGGAAAAAGCGGGGACTTGTAAGTCCACATCAATCCCAAATACTTCACGGGCATCTACCGTGATGTCTGGTGCGTCAAGGGAAAGTTCGTGGCTTTCGTTTGCATTCGCGCTCATTTAGTCATCCAACTTCTGGACCATCGCCCATTTAGTGCGTTTTTTACGTTATATCGAGCCTATATATAGGGGATCGTCACGATATTGGGAGAGGAAACGCGAAAAAATATACTTCGGACTAGATTTTTCTCCAGATTGGTTCTGGAAAAATCACAGTCTCTAAATATTCTTCTCGCGTTGCAGCCCTCGTGACAGGTTCGACTGTTCTTGGTTCTTGGGAGCAGTTTAGCAGAACCCACTCTTTTTAAGATAGTCATAAGCTTGCAAGACATGATGAAGACGGTCTTCTGCATCCCGGTCGCCACCGTTGCGGTCTGGGTGGAATTTTTTCACCAGATCTTTGTAACGGGTTTTGATTTCGGGGAGGGACGCAAATTCATCTAGGCCGAGTGCTTCCAAAGCTTTTCGTTCAGCGTTGCGCGGTGCGCGCTTTGGCATGTCGGCTTTGTCGCGGTTGGCCGTGACGCGGGCTTGGGTGCGCTTGTTCACAACACCGAGTGAATCTTCGTAAAATTCTGGTTTCAATTTCGATATGCCGAATGAGCCATCAACACCGGTCTGCCATGTGGGGCGGTGGCCGGTGGCGGCTTGTTCGCGGTAGGTGCGCGCATCTTCTTCGCTCATGCCTTCGAAATAATTGTATTGCTTGTTGTGTTCTTTAATGTGCGCCACGCAGAACCAATTGAATTTGTCATTTGGTTTGGCATCATCCGCTGTTGGGCCGCGTTTGGGCGCTCGGTGGGGCGCTGGAGAGTCGCAATTGGGCCAGTCGCAAACGCGATGGTTGAGTTTTGCCCGCTCCTTTGCCTTTTGGGGAGCGATGCGGATGGAGTCAAAATATTTGGAGTCTTTTGTCATGGCTGTGATTATGGGTTTCATTGATTGAGAAAAGAAGAAGGCTTAGAAACTGAGAGAATGCTAAGCCGGGCAGTGTATAGCAATTAGGTGGATGAGGATAGAATGCGGATCGTAAAACTTATTGAAGAAAAACTGACAGAAGCACTTCAGCCTAAGCGATTGGATGTGATTGATGAATCCCATTTACATGCCGGGCATGGGGGCGCGCGTCCTGAAGGGGAAACTCATTTTCGGGTGATGATTGTTTCTGCTCTTTTTGAGGGTGAGAGCCGTGTGGCCCGACACAGAATGGTGACTAAGGCGCTGGCGGCGGAAATGAATAACCCGATCCATGCCCTGTCGCTTAAGACGTTGACGCCGAAAGAAGCTGAGCTTTAGGCATTTGGGTCGGCGTTAGGTCGTTATTGAATTGCGCGCGTCCGCTCGCGTAAATGGGTGATTTTGAGCGCGGTGATTTGGTTGCGCTGACGGCTGACTATTTCAAACCGTACGCCGTGGAAGGTGAATTTCTGGCCGACCTCTGGGATGGTCTGGGCTTCATGAATGACGAGACCCGCAATGGTTGTGGCCTCGCTGTCAGGTAGATCCCAATCGAGAGAGCGGTTGAGATCGCGGATGGTGACGGCCCCATCGACGCTGATAGAGCCATCTGCATGGCTGCGCATAGAAGGCACGGCAAGGTCATGCTCATCTGCGATGTCGCCAACGATTTCTTCCAATATGTCTTCAAGGGTCAGCAATCCCATCAGGGCGCCGTATTCATCGACCACCAAGGCGAAGTGACTTTTTTTGCGCAGGAATGCATTGAGTTGCGAGCGTACCGCTGTTGTTTCGGGCACAAACCACGGCTTGGTTATGATCGACATGACGTCGATGGAATCAAATTTACCTTGGGCTGCAGCGACTGCGCGCAGAAGGTCCTTGGCGTGGACCACACCGACAATGTTATCGGGGTCGTCTTTCCAGAGCGGAATGCGCGTGTGGGGGCTGGCGAGGACTTGTTGCACGATGGTTTCATTGGCTTGGCCTGCGTCGATCATGCCCATGCTTTTGCGATGGACCATGATTTCGCTGACTTCGAGTTCTTGCAAATCTAAAATGCCGCCGAGCATATCTCTGTCGCGTTTGACCACACCGCCTTCGTGGTGATGGAGGTCAATGGCGCCGCGCAACTCTTCGTGGGCAGAGAGGACATGTTCGTCCTGAGTTGAAATATTGAAGAGCTTGAGCGTGGTGCGGACGATGAATTGAATGGCACCGGTAATTGGGGCGAGGATTAAAACTAATACGCGCAAGACAGGGGCTGCAATAAGGGCGGCTCTGTCTGGGTTTGAGATGGCGTAGGTTTTGGGCAAGACCTCCGCAAAAATGACAATCAGAGCGGTCATGGCCAAGGTGGCATAGACCACGCCGGTGTCGCCAAACAGAATGATGAGGACGCTGGTGGCCAGAGAGGTTGCCAGAATGTTGACCAAGTTATTGCCAAGCAGAATGGCCCCGATCAATCCTTCTAGATCGCTAATGAGTTTGGAGACAATGAGGGCGCGCCTATTCCCCGTTTTGGATAAGGCGTGGATGCGCGACTTGGAGGCCGCCGTCAGCGCTGTTTCGGAGCCAGAAAAGAGGGCTGAAATGGCCAAAAGAATAAACACAAAGAAGAGCGTTAGCCACAAG
Source organism: Rhodobiaceae bacterium (assembly GCA_002401305.2). Classification (GTDB taxonomy): domain Bacteria; phylum Pseudomonadota; class Alphaproteobacteria; order Parvibaculales; family Parvibaculaceae; genus NORP139. The sequence continues at coordinate 3,343 of NVSO02000009.1, forward strand.
CCCAGCGTTTCCATGATTGTTCTCCAAATGAACTAATTAGGCGTCCTTGCGGATGCCGCTTAAAAATGCGTGAAGGTCGCTGGTTGCGATCTCGCGGGTAATGAAACTCTCGCCAATGGCTTTTGTCAGAATGAATGTGAGCTGGCCGTCAACGACCTTTTTGTCCTGAGCCATCAGATTGATCAGAGCATCGGTGTCTGGCAGCTCGCCGGGAATTTCTTCCATGCGGGTTGGCAGGCCTGCTGCTTTCATATGGCGTTCGGCGCGCTGGGCATCTTGACCTGAGCACAACCCTAAATGCTGGGAGAAATACATGGCGAGCGTCATGCCAATGGAGACGCCCTCTCCGTGTACCAAACGCTCAGACGTATAGGAGGTTGCCGCTTCAAGGGCATGACCAAATGTGTGGCCTAGATTGAGCAAGGCTCGTACGCCGCCTTCTTTTTCGTCCTGCGCGACAATGTCGGCTTTGGCCTGACAGCTTTTGGTGATGGCGTGAATGCGGGCGGCTTCATCGCCGGATTTTATTTTATCGACATTGGCTTCTAACCAATTGAAGAAAGGCAGGTCATTGATCAAGCCGTATTTCACAACTTCGGCGTAGCCTGCAATAAATTCGCGTGTGCTCAATGTTTTGAGGGCGCCGGTGTCTGCCAGAACCAATTGAGGTTGATGGAACGCCCCAATGAGGTTTTTGCCTTCAGGTGTATTGATGCCCGTTTTGCCGCCAACTGAACTGTCGACTTGCGCCAAAAGCGTGGTTGGAATTTGAATGAAATCCACACCGCGCCGCAGGATGGACGCCGCAAAACCCGTCAAGTCGCCGATGACACCGCCGCCTAGGGCGACGAGCATGTCATTGCGCTCTACACCCGCCTGAAGCAGGTCTGAGCACAGGCTTTGTAATTGGGGAAAGCTTTTGGTTTTTTCGCCTGCGGGCAGAATGAAACTTTTAACCGAAATATCTTTGGCTTCTAACGCGCTTTGGAGCGGGCCCAAATGGTGAGCCGCGACATTCTCATCTGTTACGACCACAACTTTGGGGCGGCGCAATACTTTGGACAAATGCTCGCCCGCGTTTGCAATGAGCCCTGGTCCCACCAGAATGTCGTAGGCGCGATCGCCAAGATCTACAGTGATAGTTGCCGTCATTTAGAAGTCTCTTCTGCAGGGGGGGTGGTTAGATAGGCATCTAGGGCAACGAGCAATTTCTCCACCACATGTTCATGGGTGCCTTCGACACTATCAACGGTGAGGTCTGCTTGCGCGTAGATAGGATAGCGTTCCGAGATTAATTTTTCCATCACGGCGCGTGGGTTTTTTTCATTCAGCAACGGCCGATTGCCGCGCCGACCCACTCTGTCCATCAGGACATCCAAATCTGCGTGAAGCCAAATTGACAACGCCTTTTGGCTGATGGTGTCTCTGGTTTCTGCATTCATGTAGGCACCGCCCCCGGTGGCCAATACATGGGAGCCTTTGGTGAGAAGACGGGCGATGACGCGTTTTTCGCCCGCCCGAAAAGCTGCTTCACCGTGGTTTGCAAAAATTTCAGGAATGGTTTCGCCTGCCGCTTTTTCAATCTCTGCGTCGGCATCTATAAAACCTAGGTCCAGCGTTTGGGCCAACCGACGGCCAATAGTTGTTTTGCCCGCTCCCATAAGACCAACCAACACAAGAGCACGCCCCTTGAGGTGGGAGATAATGGTGGCTGACCGTTGAGCGTTATTTTCCAAAATGGAGGGACCGGTTGCGTCGGAGGCCCTGTCGGAGCTCGTTCCAGATTGGCCGGTATTTGGTTTGGAAGGCGCGGACTGTGCCGGATTGTCTTCGCTCATTGCTTTTCAGTCATAGGTTGGCTTCACAGTCTTATATTTGCGGCATTTGGCCCAGCTGCATCGCTTCCTTCTCACCCTGATTGCTTGGTCTGGGGAGGGGTCGGCGCGCACTTTTCTAGCTCAATACCAATTTGTTTCACTTTGAGCGCATCTTACCTCAAAATCTGCGGATCTCTTAGTGCGAACCTTTAGAAAAGTGTGCTTGGCGACGGAAAATGCATTGTGACTGAAATCGCCCCATTTTCGCCCTAAGCTTTGCCTAAGTATGAGGTAATGTGTGATTTGCCGGTTGGCCGGTCTGTGAATTAAGGTGAGGGAGAGTTTGAGTATGTCGGGGGCAGTAAGTCGTACAACTTCATTTGTGGCGTTTTCGTTTGCTTCAACGCTGATGGGGGTCTGTTTGGTGCCGCTGTCAGTGCAAAGTGCGTTTGCTCAAAGTGACATGACGCCGGTCTTAGTTGCCCCCCTTGTTGCTACTCCCCTCAAAGATGGGAGCGGCCTTTCGATCCCCCCTTCTGTACAAATTGGCGGACCGGTTCGCCTTCTGCCACGTCGATTGACGCCTCAGAGGTCTCAAGAAGAGGGGTCTTTGGATGCGGGTTCGGGCGTCCGTCCCGAAGCTGATGTTGTGGAAATGGGTGAAAGCACTCTTGCCACGCCGACTGTTATTCTAGGCCCTCCGGTTGGCGCAGATAGATTTAAGCTTCTTGCGGCCCCACCGGGCGGGGAGGGTTCGGGCATTCAAGTGGGCGTTTTGGGCCGGGTTGATGAGGCCTCCGTAGGATTGTTTTCGGAGCAGGATGGCGGCTTGGGCGCCACGATGTGGCTCGGCACCGACCGAGCTTTGGTTGAAGAAGGGCTCTCGGACCTCGCTGTACCGCTTGAGGGACGCAGCTTGCAGGACCTTACCAGACGATTTTTATTGAGCACGGCGACAGCGCCTGGCGGCGTTACGCAGGGACGTTCTTTGTTGGCGTTGCGGCTTGAGAAACTCAATGCTGCTGGGTTAAGCGACCAAGTGCGCCGGTTGGTGCGCCAAGCAGGGCTTAAGCGTATTGCCCCAGAAACATCTGTTCAAATTGCCCGTGCCTTTTTGGCGAACGGCGACAAGGTGGACGCGTGCCGCTTTTTGAGCGCTTTGCCTGCTGGCGGGGACGTTGTTGGCGACCGGGTGGCGGCGTTCACTATGAAAATGACCGCTTATTGCCAGATGATTGGGGGCGACGGGGTTGCTGCCAATTTGACCTTGGATTTGGCCCGTGAAAAAGGCCTTGATGCGCCGCTCTTTTTTGCCCTGATGGCGAAGGCGATTGACGGCATTACCCTGCCTGCTCAGATGCCAGAAAAGTTGACCGTGTTTGATTTGGTTCTTTTTGATGAGGCGCGGCAAGCTGTTCCTGAAGACGTTGTTGAACGTGTGGAATTGACGGGATTGCCCGCATTGGCGCGCAATAGAGGTCATGCTCTTGACATTCGGCTGGCAGCGGGGGAGCAGGCAGCGGGTTATAATTTGATCAGTGCACCTGAATTGGCTGACCTCTATTTAGACGCAAGCCAAGCAGGGCAGGGCGACAGCGCCAGCTTTACACGCGCGCGGGCTTACGCGGAGCTGATGAGTGAAGCCGTTCCGCAAAAACGGGCACGTCTTGTGAGTGCGATGGTTGGTTCGGTCCCTCACGGTGTGGTGCACCGGGCAGTGGTGGATGTGGTGCAGTCCGCTTTGGCAACCGCGCCGCCTTCGCGGGCTGTGTTGGCAGATGCACCGCAAATAATTCGCATACTGATTGAGCAGGGTGACCGTACGCGTTCTGGCATGTGGTTGAATATGGTGCGCGAAACTGGGGCCGCCGCTCCGGGTTTGCTTCAATTGGAACTGATGCACCTTATTCTGACTTTGCCCGACAATGGATTGATTGTGCCTGAGCGGGCCAGCCAATTGTTGCTTGATGCGACGGTTGCAGGGGGTCCTGACCGGGATTTCGCAGCGGTTTGTGCGGTGCTGTTCGACCCTCTTGGGATTGCGCTGGATGGGGCTGTGTGGCCCGCGATATTTGACACAGGCGAACTTGCCGATGGGGTGATGCCTCGGAACGATGTGATGCAGCGGTTGGCTGCGGCAGGTAATCAAGGAAAACGAGGTGAGGCGGTGCTTTGGTCCCTTCTTGCCTTGGGAGAGAGACCGTTGGCTGAGGTACACCCTCAGGCAGTGGCGGCGGTTGCGACAGCGCTACGCCAAGTGGGCTTGCGTGATGAAGCAAAAGCAATGGTATTAGATGTAATGCTGGCGAAAACCAGCACTGTAGGGAGTTAAGAGCGTATGGCACGTGCCGATGAACGGGGCACGGGGGTAACAACACAACACGAAAAGCAGCAAGGGCGGAGTATGGGACATTTTGCCCTTGTTGAAAGTTTTCTGGAGATGATGAGTGCGGAGCGTGGGGCTTCTGCAAATACATTGTCTGCCTATCAGAGAGATCTGAAAGAATATCTAGCGTCGCTGACTGGTCAGGGACGTGATCCGATGAATGCAACGGGAGATCATATTCGGGCCTATTTGGCGCAGATCGCTGGGTTGGGTTTGTCGGCGGCAACAGGTGCGCGCAGGCTTTCTTCCCTGCGGCAGTTTCATAACTTTATGCTGTCGGAAGGGCTTCGCACTGATGACCCCTCTGCCATTATTGAGGGACCGCGACGCCAACGGCCTTTGCCTAAGACACTTGATATGGCCGATGTCGATCGTTTGTTAACGGCGGCACGTGCTTTTCGAGCTGAAAAGGGCAATGAGTTGTCGAAGGCCTATCAAACGGCGCGTATCGTGTGTTTGATGGAAATCCTTTATGCAACGGGCCTTCGGGTGAGCGAGCTGGTGGGGTTGCCTCTTGCGGCTGTGACAGGCGAGGCGGAGTTCATCATCGTAAAGGGCAAGGGCGGTAAGGAACGTCTGGTGCCATTGAGCGACCCGGCGCGGGTTGCTATTGATGCCTTTGTTGTTCTGCGGGCCGAGAAATTGGGGCAGGCAGATCGCTCAGCGTTTCTGTTTCCCTCGCGCGGTAAAGAAGGTCATTTGACCCGGCATCGGTTTGCGCAATTGCTTAAAGAGCTAACTCGGAATGCTGGGTTGGGGGCGGAGCAGGTATCGCCGCACACGCTTCGGCACGCTTTTGCCAGTCATTTACTGGCCAATGGGGCTGATTTGCGGGCTGTGCAACAGATGTTGGGGCACGCTGATATTTCGACGACACAGATCTATACCCATGTTCTGGAAGAACGCATGCGGGAATTGGTAGCAAAACACCCGTTAGCGTAGGGTTTCAGTTGGATTTCTAAAAGGGCGGGCCGATTCGACGGGTCGCCCTTTTTGTTGTTTGGAGGGGGCTTTTGGGCTTGGCCCTAATTTGGCCGTTTTTTTGGGCGACGCAGGGGGAGGGGGACTTGCGACGTGCACGGTGGGCTTATTGCCCTAGCGGGAGCGTTCGCTGGTAACCAATTATGTCAACAAGAACATGGTTTTGTTGACAAGTGGGAGGCGTGGGTTCAGTGTCCGCGCGTTGTGACAGGTAGCCGGTTTTCGTACTGCGAGCCGGAAGAAAAAGTACGGATTTCAATGCATACTTATCTAGATTTCGAAAAGCCGCTCGCCGAACTTGAAGGTAAAATTCAAGAACTTAAAGGATTGGCGCACCAAGACCCGTCTTTGTCGATTTCAGATGAAGTGGAAAAGCTTGAGTCGAAAGCGGCGCAGTTGCTCGCAAATATCTATAGTAATTTGGAGACTTGGCAAAAAGTCCAAGTGGCGCGCCATCCTAATCGGCCGCATATGGTTGATTACATCGGTCAACTTATTGAAGATTTTACGCCGTTGTGTGGTGATCGCCAATTTGGGGAAGATCCTGCAATTTTGGGCGGCATGGGCCGGTTCCGTGGACGGTCGGTTGTGATCATGGGCCATGAAAAGGGCCATGATATGGAAAGCCGTATGCACCATAATTTTGGTATGGCGCGGCCTGAAGGATACCGTAAAGCTGTTCGGTTGATGGACATGGCAGAGCGGTTCAACTTGCCCTTGATTATGCTGGTGGATACCGCGGGCGCTTATCCCGGCATTGGGGGTGAAGAGCGCGGGCAGGCAGAAGCGATTGCACGCTCCACAGATCGATGCTTGTCGGTGAAAACACCTAGCGTTTGTGTTGTGATCGGTGAAGGTGGTTCTGGCGGGGCGGTGGCTATTGCGACTGCGAGCCGTATCATCATGTTGGAACATTCAATTTATACAGTTGCCTCGCCTGAAGCGTCGGCTTCTATTTTGTGGCGCAGCTCGGACAAAGCTAAAGATGCAGCTACCGCCATGAAGGTGACAGCGCAGAGCTTGCTTGGCCTTGGGGTGGTTGACCGTATTCTTCCTGAGCCGATTGGCGGCGCGCACCGGGAACGTGTGCAGATCATGGGTGAAGTTGGCGATGCGATTGAAGAAGAACTTCGCGGCATGGAAGGCCTGAGCGGAGATGCTTTGGTGAAAGCGCGCCGAGAAAAATTCTTGGCGATGGGCCGCGTGATCGAAGAATAGCCCCAGCTGTTTTCGTGAGACATTAATTTATACCCTGAGCTTCTATTGAGGAAGCTCAGGGTATTTTTTTGATTAAAGTGCTTTGATGAAGGTCTGGACGTCCTTGGCAAAAAGGGAACCGGTTTCTAGGGCTGCAAAGTGACCGCCTTTTTCGAAGTCTTTCCAATGCACGATGTTGTAGCCTTTTTCCAGCATTGAGCGGGGGGGGAAGTTGAAAATTTCGCCTGCATAATTGGCAATGCCCACGGGGACTTCAACCGTTTTGCCTGGCTCCATATTGGTGCCGCCCTCTTCCATCATGCCGCGGTAGTACCAGGTGGCGGTGTTGAAGGTGCCCGTTACCAAATAGAGCATGAGGTTGGTGAGCAAAGTGTCTTTGCTAAAAGCGGCTTCTATGTTGTCGCCGTCGGGAGACCGGGTGTCTCCCCAGGTGTTGAATTTTTCCATGAACCACGCGGCTTGGCCTACTGGACTGTCCATCATTGAATAGGAGAGGGATTGCGGTTTGGTCATTTGCAGCCGCAGATAAGCGCCTTCCAGTTCAAAGGTCATGGCTGCCATTTCGGCCCATTTTTTCTCTTCTTCTGTCTCAGGAAAAACGGCTGGGCGCAGGCCAAACATGTTGAGGTGAATGGCTTTGCAGCCGCCGCCAACATTGGTGCCGTGATTGTAGCCGAGCCAGCCGGTGACAACAGACCCCCAATCGCCGCCTTGGGCGATATAGGTGTCGTAGCCCAAAACGGAGCGCATCAACTTGTCCCACAATTGGGCTGTGTATTTGGGGCCGACGGGTGTTTTGGGTTTACCGGAGAATCCATAGCCGGGCAGTGACGGTATGATGAGATCGAGACCGTCCTCTGCGTTGCCGCCGAATTTTTCAGGGTGGGCGAGCTCTTCAATGATGCCGGTGAATTCTAGAAAAGAACCCGGCCAGCCATGGGTGAGAAGGAGGGGTTGTGGATTTTTGCCCGAGCCTTTGACATGGATAAAGTGGATGGACTGGCCATCAATTTCTGTTGTGAAATGGGGGAGGGCGTTGAGCTTTTTTTCCCACGCGCGCCAATCATATTCTTCCAACCAATAGGTGGTGAGCTCCTTCATGTATTCCATGTCGGCGCCGTAAGCCCAGCGGTCCCCACCGGCTGCAATGGCGGGCATTTCGTGCCATTGGTAGGCGGCTACTTTGGCGCGGATGGTCTCGAGCACGTCGTTGGAAATGTCGATGGTGAAGGGGGTTATCTTAGATGTGCTCATGATGTTTGCCTTACATGATTGTTATTATTGACGGGCACTTTGCGCGATGGGTTTTCATTATGGCGGGGATTGCGATGCTTTCAAGCCTTGTGGCGTGGCTAAGCGATTGCCGTTAGGGAAAGAGCGGGGTAGGCTCCTCCAAAGAAATTAAAAGGGGATGGAGATGTCTACACAGGATGCTACGGCGGGTGAGTCGTCGAGTATGACGCCGAACTATCGTATGTATACGATGATGGTTTTGTTGTTAGCCTATACGTCAAGCTATGTTGACCGGCAAATCATGGGTATTTTGATTGAGCCAATTAAAGCTGATTTGCAACTCTCTGACACGCAAATGGGCTTTATGTCGGGGATCGCTTTTGCGATTTTCTACGCGACCTTGGGTATTCCGATTGCCTTTTTGGCAGACCGGTGGAGCCGTCGGAACATTATTTCATTCTCAATTCTGGTTTGGAGCGGCATGACCATGCTGTGTGGCACGGCGGGAAGCTTTGTCCAATTGGCTATCGCCCGCGTGGGTGTTGGGATTGGGGAAGCTGGTTCTAGTCCCCCGTCTCACTCGCTGATTGCGGATATGTATGCACCCAAACACCGCGCGGGTGCTATGGCGGTTTATGCGCTTGGTGTGTATCTGGGCATTATGCTGGGATTTTTGGTTGGCGCCTATGTGGCTGCCGAGCATGGCTGGCGTATGGCGTTCTACGTTGTGGGTGCGCCGGGCATATTGATTGCTATGCTTGTGCGTTTCACATTGCGCGAACCAAAACGGGGTGAGTCTGAAGGGCTTCCTGAAAAAGAACTCCCGCCCTTCGTTTTGAAGGAAGCCATTGCTCAGGTACTGGGTGCCTTTAAACATCTGGCAACAGACAAAGTTTCCTTTCACACGGTAGCCGGTGTCACGCTGGTGTCGTTTGTGGGTTACGGCGGCGCTGTTTGGGGCGCTTCGTTCCTCATTCGGTCGCATGGCTTTACCCTGATTGAAGTTGGGGAATTCCTAGCGCTTGTTATTGGTGTTGGCGGCGTGACGGGTGCTTTGGTTGGGGGCTTTTTGACCGACAAAATTGGTCAAATTGATCCACGCTGGAAAAGCTGGATTGTAACGGTTGCTAAAGTTGCGGCTGCTCCCTTGGTGTTGTTTACTTATCTTACGTCGAACACTGAATTGATGATGCTGGTCTATATTCCGGTGACCATTCTGGGTGCATTCTACTTGGGCCCAAGCTTTGCGATGATCCAAAGCCGGGCGCCGATCCACATGCGTTCCTTAGTGTCAGCGGTTATGTTGTTTATTCTCAACATGATCGGTCTGGGCTTGGGTCCACAGATGGTTGGTATCCTGTCTGACTATTTGGCGCCAAGTTACGGTGCGGACTCATTGCGCTATGCGTTGATGATCTTGTCTTTCTTCTCTTTGTGGGGGGCTTTACACTACTACCTTGCAGGGCGCGC
>NVSO02000090.1 GCA_002401305.2 Rhodobiaceae bacterium
CTGACTCCTTTCCCAAAGACCAAGCTGGGACTCTCACACAACGATGTCGACATTGATCCAACACTCAACGTGAAAAGTCGCAAAACGATTGCAGGAAGCGAGCGTGTGTCTTTTGTGAAAGGAACCAGCAACGGAACGCCGTACGAACAGAAGATCTCAACGACGGTGGTTGCGATCTATGGTGAAAAGAACCCCCCGCACTATGTCGCGAATAAAACACTCGACGACTCCAAGGCACAAAGGCTCGGATCGAAAGACCGGGCCTTTTGTTTGACCGATCGACAAACAAAAAGGGCTCGATTTGCATCGAGCCCTTTTAGAAATTCTATGACCTGACGCTTATTTGTCAGAGTCTGCTTTTTTAGCAGCGGTTTTCTTTGTTGCTGTCTTTTTAGCAGCGGTTTTCTTCGTTGCTGTCTTTTTAGCAGCCGTCTTTTTGGTTGCTGTTTTCTTGGCCGCAGCCTTCTTTGCTTTTGGCTTTTCAGCAGCATCATCATCTTCAGATGCGTCAGGATCCTTCATCAACTCTTCTTTGCTGATAGTCACATCCGTCACTGTCGCAAGCTCAGCGATGAAATCCACGACTTTTTCTTCAAAGAGTGGCGCACGGACTTGAGCCATTGCTTGAGCATCTTTGGTGAAATATTCGTAGACTTGTTTTTCTTGGCCAGGGAACTGACGAGCGCGCTCGGCAATTGCTTGGTTGAGCTCCATGTCGGAGACTTGAATTTGGTTTTTCTCGCCAACTTCGGCCAAAACCAGACCCAAACGCACGCGGCGCTCAGCAATTACGTTGTAATCAGCACGTAATTTTTCTTCTGACTCATCAGCATCAGCAATCGTTTTGCCCTGCTCTTCCAGCTCATGTTCGAACTGGTGCCAAATTTGGTTGAACTCTTGCTCAACAAGGGTTGGAGGCAACTCAAATGAGTGCAAGCCGTCCAACGCGTCGAGCATAGCGCGCTTCATACGAGCGCGTGAGAAGTTGTTGTAGTCGGAACCAATTTGGTCGCGCACAGCTTCTTTCAGCTTGGAAAGGTCTTCCATGCCAAATTTCTGAGCGAACTCATCATCGATCACAGCTTCAGCCGCGCCTTTGACTTCGTTCACTTTGACAGCGAAGACAGCGTCTTTGCCGGCAAGGTCTTCGGAGCCGTAGTCAGCTGGGAAAGTCACGTTGACGGTGACATCTTCGCCAGCGGAGGCACCAATAAGCTGCTCTTCAAAGCCTGGGATGAACTGGCCAGAGCCAATTTCCAAGCTTGCGCCTTCAGCCTTGCCGCCTTCGAAAGGTACGTCATCCACAGTGCCGAGGAAATCGATGACAACCAGATCGCCGTCTTCAGCTTTTTCTTCTTTAGTTTCGAAGGATTTTTGCTGAGTCGCGAGGCGCTCAATGGATTCTTGAATTTCTTCGTCAGCCACTTCAGCGACAGGGCGCTCAAGCGTTAGTTTGGAGAAATCAGTCAGTGTAATTTCTGGGATGATTTCGAATTTCATGTTGTAGACAAGGTCATCTTTACCGTCGACAACGCCGTCAAGACCACCATCAAAATCGATGGCTGGTTGCATTGCCGGACGCAAGTCTTTGTCTTGCAGAGCCTTTTGGCTAGATTCGCCGATCACTTCCTGAATGATTTCAGTCATGACTTGCTTGCCGTAGGTATTGCGCAGATGGGCTACAGGCACTTTACCAGGACGAAAACCCTTCAGGCGAACCTGAGTTTTCATTTCGTCAAGCTTTGCAGTGAGCCGTGTTGCGAGGTCTTGGGCTTCTACTGTTACTGACAGTTCCCGCTTAAGTCCTTCAGCGCTTATCTCTGTGACTTGCATTTTGTCTCATTTCCATTGTCTTTGATCGGCTGGCCTTAAGGCCTACCTAATTGAAGTTGCTCCCCAGTTCGGGGGCAATTCAGGATGGTGCGGGCGGAGGGACTTGAACCCCCACACCTCGCGGCACAAGAACCTAAATCTTGCGTGTCTACCAATTTCACCACGCCCGCATGTAAACAGAAACTGTAAGCTTCTTGGGTCCCGATTACTCGGAAGCCTTACTGAGAACCATCCTTGAAATTTGGCGACCTCTATAGCAAGCGTTTGTCAGCTTGGAAACCCAATGATGTAACTTTTCTCAGAAATTAAGCGCTTTTATGCCAAAAAATGACTTTGAGGACCATTTCCCTGTCTGGGGAGCTCTTTTCAAATCGCCTTCAAAATCGAGCCGTGTGAATAGATCACTTTATAAACACCATATAACTAATTGATATTAAACAATAAGAGGCAAATTAGTCGTGCGGCAAGACGCGCAGGGCCTATCACGGGCAATTTGTGCTACCGATGGGCCAAGGAGAACCACATGCCCGAGTCGCCCACCCCCCTATCTGCCCAAGACACCCAAACTTTGGGACCCCTAACTGGCAAGATTGACGAAGCAACCCTTAGGGAGCTGGTACAGCGCTTCTATGGCAAGTTGCGGGTGGACCCAACTTTGGGCCCCATTTTCGAACGCCAAATTGGGGCGACATGGGACGCCCATCTCGTCACCATCACTGATTTTTGGTCCAACATGACCTTGCGCACACGCCGCTACATGGGGCGGCCAATGGGTGCACACTTCAAAATCCCCGACATTGCCCCGGAGCATTTTGCTATTTGGTTGGCTGCTTGGTTTGAAACTGTGGAAGAAGTTTGCCCGCCGGACACCCAAGAATTTCTCAAGGCGCGGGCCACTCAAATTGCAGAAAGCTTCAAAGCCGGGTTGTTTTACCGCCCCGCCCTGCACGACCCTCAAGCCAAAAACCCGGCAAAAAAATAGAGGCATCCGTGTTTTCACACTGAATGCCTCTCTTCATATTTTTTGATTAAACGCTATCCGGCGTCTTAGACGTAGCAGAACAGGTTGATTTTGTTGCCGTCAAAGTCGCGGAAGTATGCGCCGTGGAAGTTTCCGGTCCGGTCTCCTGGCGCACCTTCGTCTGTCGCGCCCAACTCAATTGCTTTGGCATAGAGTTTTGCGACGGTCGCTGTGTCGGTGCCGTTTAGAGCAACCATGGTGCCGTTACCACCGGTTGCCGCTTCGCCATTATGGGGTTTGATGACGATGAACATGGCGGTGTCTTTGCCGAAGCTCCACGCAACAAAGCGCTCATTCTCCATGGCGCGGCTCGCACCCATTTCTCCCAAGAATGCGTCGTAAAATTTCGCTGATTTTTCTAAATCATTGGTGCCGAGCATAATGTGGCTGATCATTTGTTTTTTCCCTGTTTTAATTTCTACATCAAGAGATAAGCGCTGACGGGAGAAATGTAAGATCCAGTTACTGGGATTGGCGGACAAATTGGATGCATTCACTGCCATATTTAAAGCGTGAAGTTTCTGGCCATCCAGCGCACGTCCCAGAATTGGCCAAACTTTTTACCGACCTCCTTGAACGTACCCTCCTCTTCAAAGCCCAGCTTTTCATGCAGACGGTTTGAGCGCTCATTAGGCTGGGTAATGCCCGCGAAGATTTTGTGAACCTTTGAGCTGTCATGGGCGGCGAAGAGTGTGCGGTATAGACCTGGCCCAATACCTCGCCCACGCGCTTCCACACTCATATATATGCTGGTCAGAATGCTGGTTTGATAGGCCTGCTTTTCACCCATAGGCCCGCTCCACACCACACCCAAAAGTGTGCCGCCTTCAACCGCGGCGAACGTGTGGTAGAGCTGCGACTGTGTGAGCGTTTCGAACCAGTCCTGCCACCATGCGACCGCCTTGGGCTCGACATTGAATGTCGCGGGCGTTTCTAGAATATAATAATTGTACAAATCACACAGTGCTTGAAGATCATTCTCTTGCAGCGGACGTATCTCAACCGTCATTCTCGTACCCCTAGGCGTTCGTCATTTCTTTAAGAGCCCAGAGTACTTCTGGCACTTCTTCGGTCAAGTCTTCAGCGATGAGGCCGGGACCAAATAATTGGGCCGCATCTGCATGTATCCAAACGGCGGCACATGCGGCTTCAAAGGCAGGCATTTGTTGCGCTTGTAGACCGGTGACCAACCCCGCGAGCACATCTCCTGACCCGGCTGTCGCAAGTTCGGGCACGCCATTGGCATTGATGGCGGTACGGCCATCTGGGCTGGCGATAAGTGTGTCGGGGCCTTTGAGAACGATGATGGCGCCACTCATGCTTGCCGCATCCTTGGCGCGTTGCAATTTGTTTCCGGTCAGCTTAGGGAAAAGTCGTTTGAACTCTCCCTCATGAGGGGTCATGACAAC
>NVSO02000091.1 GCA_002401305.2 Rhodobiaceae bacterium
ACAAAAATGGAGGCCACGTCCGGAATCGAACCGGAGTACACGGATTTGCAATCCGTTGCGTCACCACTCCGCCACGTGGCCACCGACTTTTGTCTTTCGAGAGCCGGTCTATAGCAACTAAGTTTCTAATATACAATTGAGAATATGCATCGAATTTGCGAAAGATTGTACAAAATCACCTAAGGGCCATTTGTTTTCCGGCTAAGAGGCCCGTATAACCGGATCAGATTGGGTGCCTTCTCGTTGAGTCGTTGCGGTTCGTTCTATAAAACGTTCCCCATATGGTTCAGTGAGCAGCCCTACCGACAGACCTAATTCTTCTCCGTGTCCCCACCATTTGGTGTGGTCACCAGCACCTAAGAGATAGTCATGAGCGATTTTCAAGCTGCCCGTCACAATATGGTGGAATCCCAAGTCCGCCCATCTGGTATCGTTGATCAGGCCATTATGGTGGCGATGAGCGCAATTCCACGAGAGCAATTTGTGCCAAGTGAAAAGCGGAGCATTGCTTATCATGACCGCGGGCTTGAAATCGCGCAGACCGAAAGTGGTCCTCGTTCGCTGATGGAACCCCGGGTGACTGGCAAATTGGCTGATTTGGCGAAGATTGACAAAAGCCACATAGCTTTAGTCGTGGGGGCGGGCACTGGCTACAGTTCTGCTGTCATTGGTCAATTGGCGGATACTGTTGTTGCGCTTGAAGCTGACGAGGCTTTAGCCGCCCTTGCAACTGAGACGCTTGCGGCACAGGGAGCTGACAATGTTGCCGTTGTGACCGGTGTCTTGAGTGAGGGTGTTGGCGCGCAAGGGCCTTATGACATCATTTATATTGATGGGGCGGTTGAAGAAGTGCCAGAAACTCTCTTGGCGCAACTTGGGCCTAAGGGTCGATTGGTTACGGTTGTTCAGAACGACCATGCCGGTAAAGCCATGCTCTTCATGCGTTGTGCAGATGGTTCTATTTCAAGCCGTGAAGAGTTTGATGCGTCTGTGCCAGAGTTGCCGGGCTTTAAAGCGGCAAAGGGCTTTGTTTTTTAAACAAGCACCCCATATTCAATGAAGAAGAGACGCTTTAGCCACTCCTGTTCTTAAGAGCAGGATGGGTTGATTTGCCTTTTTGACGCTTTGTAATGATCCATTAGCAGGACTTAATGCCGATGATTTTTCATTTGAAGGGTGTTCTGTCTATTTTTCCCGAAGAATATGGTCTAATTTCGGTAACGTTAATAAAGCAGTTACCAAACAAGCCCAAGATTTGCGCGGAATTTCCTTTTAACTCACCGGCCCTGTAACAAATATGGGGACTCTGGTGTGAAATAGGGATCGTGGAATGGCGAGCTTGGAATTGGTATGCGAACGAACGGTGATTGGGGAGTGTGAATAATGCGGCGTGTTTCTGTAAGAAGAGTGTCTCTTGTGCGTAGAATGCTGGGTGGCACGGCGTTGGCGTCATTTTGGATGGCGACTTTAATTGGTGCAGGCACTGCTCACGCCGATTCATTGTTTGAGGCTATGGCCGCTGCTTACACCAGTAATCCGGCCCTCTTGGCTGAACGCGCAGGGCAACGTGCTACCGATGAGGCGGTTCCCCAAGCGGTCGCTGGTTGGCGCCCGACGCTCAATGGGCAAGGCACCTATGGCTATAAAGACACTGAAACAACGGTCGGTGGCATTACTTCGAAATCGGATTATGAGCCTCTTACAGGTTCTCTGACCCTTAGCCAGAATATTTTTTCAGGCGGCCGTACTCTGTATGGAACTCGCCAAGCACGCGAAGCCGTTAAGGCAGGCCGTGAATCTTTGCGCAATGCTGAACAATCAACGCTGCTAGATACCGTCACAACCTATATGGATGTTCTGCGCAATGAGGCTTTGGTTGAGTTGCAGGAAAAGAATGTCAGCGTTCTCAAGCGTGAGTTGGAGGCGACGGAAGATCGTTTCCGCGTGGGAGAATTGACACGGACCGATGTTGCCCAAGGAGAAGCTCGTTTGAGCCTCGCTGAAGCAACCTATATTTCATCCCAAGTGGAGCTCGTGAGCAGTCGATCTGCCTATGTGCGTATTGTGGGACGCCAGCCTGGTACTTTGGATGCGCCGCCCCCATTGCCAAGATTGCCGGCCAGTCAGGCTGAAGCGATGGAATTGGCCGTCAGTAACAACCCTTCATTGGCTGCAGTACGTCATGCGGAACGATCCGCAAAACATGCTGTGACCGTGGCAAAGGGGGCTTTGTTGCCATCTGTCAGTGTTCAGGCGAGCTATGATTATAGCGATAACCCAACGGCTGCTATTGATCGCAATGAAGAAGCAAGCATTACAGCAATCTTGAGTGTGCCGCTGTATCAAGGCGGGGCTGAATATTCGCAAGTGCGTCAGGCCAAGCAAACTCACGCTCAAAACCGGCTGAATGTCGCAAGTACGCTGCGTCAAGTTGAAGAAGCTGTGGTGAATGCGTGGGAGCAATTGCGCCTAACACAGGCTTCTATTCGCTCTAACTCAGCTGAAGTGCGGGCCAATGAAATCGCTTTGGAAGGGGTTCGCCAAGAATTCCAAGTGGGATCACGGTCGACTTTGGATGTGTTGAACGCTGAACAAGAATTAGTTGATGCGCAAGTGTCGCTGGTTCGCTCTCATCGGGATGAATATGTTGCAGGTTATTCCTTGATTAGTGCAACCGGGCAATTGAGCGCGCAAAAGTTGAACTTGAACGTGCAAATTTATGACCCGAAGGCCAATTATGATGCAGTTTCGGGTAGCTGGATCGGTTTTGGTAACGCGGAGTAAACTAAAATCATCGATAATATTCTCATAAGGGCTTGATGCGGGAAGCCCCATTGGCAATTGCCAACTTCCGCATTAGTGTGCCCTGACCTTTTACCTTTCCTCTACCTTTCCTCGGGAACCCGTGACATGAGTAATCAAACTGAAGGACAAGAACCAACCATGGAAGAGATCTTGGCGTCTATTCGCAAGATCATTTCTGAAGATGGTGGGCCTGAAGAGACGCCAGCGCAGGAAGAAGCTCCTGTTGCTGAAGAGCCTCCAGTTGAAGAAGCACCTGTAGTGGAAGAAGCCGAAGAAGAAATTCTTGAGCTCACGCCAGCGGATGAAGCTGACGACGTGATGGAGCTTACTGAAGCGATGCCAGAACCTGAGCCGGCACCAGCTCCTGAGCCAGAGCCTACTCCTGAGCCAGAACCCGCGCCGGCCCCAGAACCTGAGCCAGAAGCTGAAGAAGATGACATTGCTTTTGCTGAGCCGGAACCAGCGCCAGAACCTGAAGTGGTTGTGGAAGCAGCTCCTGAGCCAGAGCCAGTAATTGAAGAAGCTAAACCAGAGCCAGAAATCGAAGATGATCGATTGCTGTCTACTGACACTGAGCAAGCGACTTCGGCTGCTTTTGGCGCCTTGGCGAGTTCAATGCTGACATCTTCGGGCAGCAATCGCACGCTGGAAGACCTGGTCGCGCAAATGCTTAAACCTATGTTGAAAGCTTGGTTGGATGAGAATCTGCCGGGTGTGGTGCAAGAACTGGTCAAAGAAGAAATTGAACGGGTAGCGCGCCGTCGATCATAATTGATTGATTTATCGAATAAAAAGCCGCTATTTCCAACGAAATAGCGGCTTTTTTCGTTTGGATGCTGTACCAAGGTCAAAGCGCTATGGGCCCTCTTGCGAGGGTGCTGTGCATATGATCTAAACGGCCCAAAACATACCTAACACCCTAAAAAGCTGGCTCTGATGGAGACGGCGGTAAAAGAGAACTGACATGCTGGAAAAGAGTTATCAGCCACAAGACGTAGAAACGCGGCTTTATAAAGCTTGGGAAGATAGCGGGGCCTTTAAAGGTGGTCGCACTGAGCGCGTAGAAGCCGGGGCTGAGCCTTATTGTATTGTCATTCCGCCGCCAAATGTTACCGGCAGTTTGCACATGGGCCATGCACTCAATAATACGCTGCAAGATATCCTTATTCGGTTTGAACGCATGCGTGGGCGCGATGTGCTTTGGCAACCCGGCATGGACCATGCGGGCATTGCGACGCAAATGGTGGTTGAGCGTCAGCTTGAAGCTGAAGGCAAACAACGCCGCCGGGACATGGGCCGGGAGGCTTTTGTTGAGCGGGTGTGGGAATGGAAGAATGAGTCTGGTGGAACAATTCTCGAACAGCAACGGCGTTTGGGGGCTTCTTGTGATTGGAGCCGCGAGCGCTTCACGCTGGACGAAGGCTTGTCGGCAGCCGTTCTCAAGGTGTTTGTTCAGCTGCACAAAGAGGGACTGATTTACCGGGACAAGCGTCTGGTGAATTGGCATCCGGGTTTGCAAACAGCGGTCTCTGATCTTGAGGTAGAGAACATCGAGACCCAAGGCAGCATGTGGCACTTCACCTATCCGATCGAAGGGGAAGAAGGGCGCACGATTACCGTTGCGACCACACGACCTGAAACGATGCTGGGCGATACCGGTGTTGCTGTGCACCCAGACGACGAACGCTACAAAGATTTAATTGGCAAATTTGTGATCCTGCCGCTTGTGGGTCGCCGGATTCCGATTGTGGCGGATGAATATGCTGATCCTGAGCTTGGCTCTGGGGCGGTAAAGATTACGCCAGCGCATGACTTCAATGACTTTGAAGTGGGCAAACGCAATGATCTGGAAATGATCAACATTCTGACTGAGACCGCTCATTTGAATGACAATGTGCCAGAAGCTTACCGGGGCATGGAACGGTTTGCCGCGCGCAAACAAGTTCTTGTCGATATGGAAGCAGCTGGGCATTTGGCCAAAGTTGAAGACCATACGTTGATGGTGCCTTATGACGAAAAATCCAAAATGGTCGTCATTGAGCCTTATCTGACTGACCAATGGTATGTGGACGCCAAAACATTGGCGCAACCCGCCATTGAAGCGGTGAAGTCTGGCAAGACCAAATTTGTTCCTGAGAACTGGGACAAAACCTACTTCGAGTGGATGAATAATATTCAGCCATGGTGTATCTCGCGTCAGCTGTGGTGGGGACACCGTATTCCGGCTTGGTATGGACCAGACCGAAAAATCTTTGTGGGCGTGTCTGAAGAAGATGCACAAGAACAAGCAACAGCGCATTACGGTAAACCTGTTGAGTTAGAGCGCGACCCAGATGTTTTGGATACGTGGTTCTCCTCAGCTTTGTGGCCATTTTCCACATTGGGGTGGCCTGAGAAAACGCCAGAGCTTGATCGCTATTATCAAACAGACGTGTTGATGACAGGCTTTGACATTATCTTCTTCTGGGTTGCTCGGATGATGATGATGGGCTTGCACTTCATGGACGAAGTGCCGTTCCACACAGTCTATATCCACGCGCTTGTGCGCGACGAGAAGGGCGCCAAAATGTCCAA
>NVSO02000092.1 GCA_002401305.2 Rhodobiaceae bacterium
GCAAAATTTAAGGAAGGGGCGAGATATGACATCGTCTGACCAACCCTCTTCTTCGCAAGCACCAGACGAAGGTGTTGAGGACCAAGCATCTCCCACGGATGTGCCTGGTGAAGAAATGCAAGATGAGGGCTCGCAAGAGCAAGAACAGGACCAAGGGTACGGTACAAATCGGCGGCATGAATTGAGCTTGAAAGAGCGTCGATGCATTGTTTCTGGTGAAACCTGCCCGACATCACAAATGATACGTTTTGTGGTCGGGCCTGATGATGAGATTTATCCTGACTTGGCAGAGAAGTTGCCCGGTCGCGGTATTTGGGTAAGTGGACAACGCGCGATGGTCGAACAGGCCATTAAACGAGGTCTTTTTGCCAAGTCAGCTAAGGCGCGCGTTCAAGTGAACGCCAACTTGGTTGAGCTCGTCGAGCACCTAATGCAGGAGCGTTTATTCCAAACACTTGGTTTGGCTAAGCGCGCCGGAGAATTGATTACGGGTTTGGAACGTGTTTTTGAAGCGCTTGATAAAGGCATTCTGGACGCGATCATTGAAGCCCAAGATGCTGGTAAAGATGGTGCGCGAAAGCTACGCGCCAAAATAAAAGCGTCTGAAGAGGACATTTCGGTTCTCAAGGGCCTCGGTGCTGAGCAAATGGGCTTGGCATTGGGCAGGTCAAATGTGGTACACGCTGGCGTAGTATACGGCAGCATGTCAGGTAAAGTTCTGGCTGATTTAGCCAGATTGCAAGCATGGGGTGCTAGTGAACGCACTCCGGACGAAGGATAAGAATGACCGATTCGACGGACTCCGGCGATGACCGCAAGCAAAAGACTGAAGGTAAAACCCTCAGCCTAAAACGCACGGTTGATTCTGGCCAAGTACGCCAGAGCTTTTCGCGTGGCCGAACTAAGTCGGTTGTCGTGGAAAAGAAACGCAAGCGCATCCTGAAGCCAGGTGAAGGCGCGGCGGAAGCGACACCAGCTCCAGCAGCAACTCCAAAACCAGCAGCCACACCGGCTCCTGCTCCGGTTGCTAAAGCGCCCACACCAGAAGCTGCGCCAAAAGCAGCCTCTGCGGCTCCAGTTGCAGCAACGCCGGCGGCACCAACACCTGCCGTAGCGTCTGCACCTGACGCAGCCAAGCCGGCCGCGGCGCCAACAGCGCCTGTTGCTAAAGCAGCAGAGCCTGCCAAAGCGGCTCCGGTTGCAGCAGCGCCAACGCCTGCAGCGACACCTGCTTCGGCAACAACGCCTGCTCCAGCAAAACCGGCCGCAAAAACAGCACCGGCAGCACCGGCAGCCCCCGCGCCTAAAGCGGCGGCTCCTAAAGCTGCGACATCTAAGGCAGCACCGGCAGCTAAGAAGCCTGAAGCTAAAAGAACACCTCCCGCTGCTAAGAAAACACCGGCACGCGCTGGCGGCAGACCAAACCAACGCGGCGGCTCTGTACGCGGCGATGGACGTCCTGCAGCAGGTCGTACGTTGACAGCTGGCGAACAAGCAGCACGCGAACGCGCTCTGAAAGGCGCACGTATTCGCGCTGTGGAAGAGAAGAAGAAGGCTGAAGAAGAAGCCAAAAAACGGGCAATCGAAGAAATTCGGTTGGCAAAAGAGCGCGCAGAGCGCGAGGCTATTGAAGCACAGGAAATGGAAAAACGGCGCTTGGAAGAAGCTGCCCGTCCTAAACCCAAGCCTGAGCCTGCAAAGCCTGCCGCCCGTCCAGCATCTCGCACCGCAAAACCTGCAGCCAGAGGCGTTTCTCCGGCAGATGCTCCAGGCGAAACCATGGTGGAAAAAACCAAATCCACCAAACAGCTTGTGAACAAAAAACCAGCTTCGGCAATGCGTCGCGATACGCCGCCACAAACACCAGCCCGTAAAACGACAGAACAACGTCGTCGCGGCGGTAAGCTGACAATTTCTAGAGCGCTAAACGATCGCGGTGATCGCCAACGGTCATTGGCCGCGATGCGTCGCCGTGTGGAACGTGAGAAAAAGAAAGCTCGGGGTCAACACCACGAGCCGCGCGAGAAGGTATCAAGGGAAGTTATCATTCCCGATATCATTACAGTGCAGGACCTTGCTAATCGGATGGCCGAGCGGGCCGTCGATGTGATCAAAACTCTGATGAAACAGGGCATGATGGTCAAATTGGGCGACGTACTGGAAACAGACATCGCGCAATTGGTAGCAGAAGAATTTGGTCACACAGTTAAACGTGTGTCAGAAGCTGATGTTGAAGAAGGTCTCACCACCGAAGATGATGATGATGATGCCAAGGAAGGTCGCGCACCTGTTGTGACTGTGATGGGCCACGTCGATCACGGTAAGACCTCACTTCTAGATGCATTGCGTTCTACTGATGTTGCCGCTGGTGAAGCTGGCGGGATTACCCAGCACATCGGGGCCTATCAGGTTAATATGGCATCAGGCGCGAAAATCACGTTCCTTGATACACCCGGTCACGCTGCCTTTACGGCTATGCGGGCACGTGGTGCGAAAGTAACTGATATCGTTATCTTGGTTGTTGCAGCCGATGATGGGGTCATGCCTCAGACCATCGAAGCGATCAACCATGCTAAAGCAGCTGGTGTGCCGCTCATCGTGGCGATCAATAAAATGGATAAGCCGGACGCTAATTCGTCCCGCGTGACCACTGATTTGCTCCAGCACGAAGTTGTGTTGGAAAGCATGGGCGGTGATGTGCAGGCTATTGAAGTATCCGCGAAAACCCGCATGGGCTTGGATACTTTGGAAGAAGCCATTCTGTTGCAAGCTGAATTGCTTGAGCTTAAAGCCAACCCGGACCGGGATGCTGAGGGCGCAGTTGTTGAAGCCAAATTGGACAGAGGCCGCGGTAACGTGGCAACAGCTCTTGTTCAACGCGGTACATTGACAGTTGGCAATGTGGTCGTCGCTGGTGCTGTTTGGGGCCGTGTACGTGCCTTGATCAACGACCGTGGCGAAAACATTGTGAGCGCGGGGCCTTCTGAGCCGGTCGAAATTCTCGGCCTGAACGGAACCCCTGAAGCTGGTGATCATTTCGTTGTTGTTGAAAACGAAGGCCGGGCACGTGAAGTGACCGAATATCGTCAACGCGTTAAGCGCGACAAGCGGACAGCATCTACACGGACTTCTTTGGATCAACTGTTGCAAGCCAAAAAATCAGGCGAGCAGCATCAGGTGCCAATCATCGTCAAATCTGACGTGCAAGGGTCTGCTGAAGCCATTGTTCAGGCATTGGAGAAACTCGGGAACGCAGAAGTAACTGCTCGGGTTATTCACTCTGGTGTGGGCGGTGTGACTGAAAGTGACATCACCTTGGCTGAAACATCTGGTGCGCCAGTGATCGGTTTCAACGTACGTGCCAATGTACAAGCCCGCGAAATTGCGCGCGCCGCTGGCATTGAAATTCGCTACTACTCAGTCATCTACGATCTTGTTGATGATGTGAAAGCAGCGATGTCTGGCATGCTCTCTCCAGAAATGCGTGAAACCTTCTTGGGTAACGCTGAAATTCTGGAAGTCTTCAACATCTCCAAAGTCGGTAAAGTTGCCGGTTGTCGGGTTACCGAAGGCCAAATGCGACGTGGCTCTACTGTCCGCTTGATCCGCGACGATGTCGTGGTCCATGAAGGCAAGCTGTCAACATTGAAACGCTTCAAAGACGAAGTCAAAGAAGTGCCAACTGGTCAAGAGTGCGGTATGGCCTTCGAAAACTATCAAGACATGCGTGCCGGTGACGTCATCGAATGTTTCGATATCGAAGAGATTACCCGGACACTCGACTAGGCATCTAGGCGGTATCCTGCCTAACCAAATTACGAGATTTGCCGCCCGACAGTGATGTCGAGCGGCAAATCGTTTAAAATCACCTTTGCCGGTGACCGACCAATTGAATTTAAATGCTTGATATAGACCACCCGGTCGAAACCGGGGCGGCGGGCGCGATGTCCGCTGTAAGCTGAGAAGAGAAACAATGTCCAAACCACCTTCCCGCAGACGCGGCAACCGTCCCCCAACCCAACGCCAATTGCGTATTGGGGAAACCATTCGCGCCAATCTGGCCGAAGTTTTCATTCGCGGAAACATCCAAGATCCCGTCCTGCAAAAAATGCATGTGACGGTATCTGAAGTCCGCTGTGCGTATGACTTGCGCCAAGCCATCTGCTTTGTTGCCCCCCTCGGTGGCGGCGATAACAAAGAGATGCTGGACGCTCTTGCGCGCGTAAAGGGGTACCTAAGGGGCCAAGTTGCGCGCAAAATGACCCTTAAGTTCATGCCGGACTTGGTGTTCAAAGCAGACACATCTTTTGAGTACGCAGCCTCCGTGGATAGCATTTTGCATAGTGATGCAGTGGCGCGTGATTTAGGGGACCGGGACGATGAACAGCCCGAAGACCTTATCGTCCAAGAGAAATTTGTCCGTAAAACCAAAGAAGACCATTTGGATGACGAATGGGACTTGGAACACGGGGCAGGGACCGCCGGCTCAAATGAAGGCAATGAAGAATGAGCCGACGCCGGAAGGGTAATCCCGTTTCAGGTTGGGTCATTGTCGATAAACCAGAAGGCCCCACCTCCACCCAAATCGTGGGTATTGTGCGTCGTTTGCTCAACGCCCAAAAAGCGGGCCATGCGGGGACCTTGGACCCTCTGGCCAACGGTATTTTGGCGATTGCGCTGGGTGAGGCGACTAAAACCATCCCTTTCATTATGGATGCTGAAAAGACCTATCGCTTCACTGTGCGCTGGGGTGTGGCCACAACAACGGACGATGCAGAAGGCGAAACCTGCCAAACATCTGATGTCCGCCCTCAAAAACCAGAAATCGAAGCGGCCTTGGCCACTTTTGTCGGCGACATAAGCCAGGTCCCCCCGATCTTCTCCGCCATCAAAGTGAACGGGGAACGCGCCTATGATTTGGCGCGCGCTGGCGAAGAGGTTGTGCTCAAGGCCCGCACGGTTCACATCTTTAAGGCTGAGCTGGTTAAAGTGCTCGACAACGACCATGCAAAGATCGAAATCCGCTGCTCAAAAGGCACCTATGTGCGCTCGTTAGCACGTGATTTGGCGCAGAAACTGGGGACTTGTGGGCATGTCAGTGAGCTGCGTCGAACAGCCATTGGACCATTTGTGGAAAGCCTCTCGATTCCGCTGGATAAATTAAAAGAGTTGGGCCATAGTGCGCCCGCTCGACTGACCTCAGTGGACATATTACGACCGATCGAGACCGCGCTGGACGACATCCCGGCTCTGGCCCTGACTGGAAATGATGCTTCCCGATTACAACGAGGTCAATCAGTACTCTTGCGCGGGCGAGATGCACCAATCCTATCTGGAACGGTACTCGCTACTCATCGGGGCAACCCGGTAGCTCTCACAGAATATGTGGGAGGGGAATTGAAGCCTGTGCGGGTGTTTAATCTTCCTTAACCTGAGAGGAGACCCGATGTCGATTACTCCAGAACGTAAGCTTGAGCTTATGAAAGAATTCGCGATCGTTGAAGGGGACACTGGTTCCCCAGAAGTACAGATCGCTATCCTGTCCGAACGCATCAAAAATCTGACAGGTCACTTTAAAGAACACAAAAAAGACAACCACTCCCGTCGTGGTTTGTTGAAAATGGTGAGCCAACGCCGTCGTCTTCTTGACTACGTAAAAAGCAAAGAGGTAGCGCGCTACCAAACCATCATTAAAGCACTCGGCATTCGGAGATAATTCGATTGGCCATGCGTACCTAGACAATTACACACGCACTGCCACAAGGCGGTGCGTGTGTGCGTTTTGCTCTAGGTATTTTTCCAAATGTCATATCTATTAGAAATAGTATGACGGCGGAAAAACACCCCTTAGGGGGTCAGTAAAAGAGACACTCGTCCGTTGTGAGTGCTCGCATCTAAAAGGGATCTGACACCTGTCTCGCGTGTCTGGTCTAGACCACCAAGGTGGGAAAACATTTGATGCAGAGGGCTCTCTGTCCGGCCGCTGGAGAACGCGGCATTATATGCGCGTAGATGCTTGGAAAAACTGAACAATCAGACGCATCCACGCAGACCTAGGAAACACGATGTTTAAAGTTACACGTGAAGAAATTGAATGGGGCGGTCGTCCGCTCATCATCGAAACGGGCAAGGTTGCTCGTCAAGCAGACGGTGCGGTTTTCGTAACCTACGGAGAAACCACTGTCCTCGCCACGGTTGTTGGCGCACGCACCCCCAAGGAAGGCATCGACTTCTTCCCTCTGACGGTGAACTACCAAGAGAAAACATACGCAGCGGGTAAAATTCCCGGTGGCTTCTTCAAACGTGAAGCCCGTCCA
The DNA here is from genome assembly GCA_002401305.2 of Rhodobiaceae bacterium. Taxonomy (GTDB): domain Bacteria; phylum Pseudomonadota; class Alphaproteobacteria; order Parvibaculales; family Parvibaculaceae; genus NORP139. The sequence goes on from NVSO02000092.1 coordinate 6,318, forward strand.
AGCGAAAAAGAGACATTGATCTGCCGATTGATTGACCGTCCAATTCGTCCGTTGTTCCACCCGTCCTACAAAAATGAGACCCAAGTCGTTGCGACTGTAATGTCTCATGACCTGGAAAATGAAGCCGACATTGTTGCCTTGATTGCAACCTCTGCTGCGCTCACCATTTCTGGTCTCCCATTCTTGGGCCCAATCTGTGGCGCCCGCGTTGGCCTTATTGAGGGCGCTTATGTTCTCAACCCAACCATGGATGAGATGGATGACAGCGAGCTTGACCTCGTTGTTGCTGGTACTGAAGACGCTGTGCTGATGGTTGAGTCACAAGCGAAAGAATTGTCTGAAGACGTAATGCTCGGCGCTGTGATGTTCGGTCATGAAGCTTTCAAACCAGTTCTCGACGCAATTGTTCGCCTTGCTGAAGTCGCTGCTAAAGAGCCACGCGATTTGGTCATCGAAGACAATTCAGAAGTTGAAGCAAAAGTAGCTGGTTTGGTCGAAGCTGACCTGCGCGCTGCCTATCAAATTGCTGACAAAAAAGCTCGCGTTGAAAAAATCAATCAGTCTCGCGACAAAGCAAACGAAGCTTTGAGCGCTGATTATGACAGCCAAAAAATTGGTGGCGCTTTCAAAAAAGCTGAAAAGAAAATCGTCCGTGGGTCGATTATCGCAACCGGCAAACGTATCGATGGTCGTGACCTCGACACCGTGCGCGCGATTGAATCAGAAGTACACGTTCTACCGCGTACACACGGTTCAGCTTTGTTCACCCGCGGTGAAACCCAAGCTCTTGTTGTTGCAACATTGGGTACAGGCGATGATGAGCAATTCATCGACGCTCTGGAAGGCACGTACAAAGAAAACTTCCTATTGCATTACAACTTCCCTCCTTACTCAGTAGGTGAAGTAGGTCGTTCTGGCTTTACCAGCCGCCGCGAAATCGGCCACGGTAAATTGGCTTGGCGTGCTCTTAAAGCTGTTTTGCCAACCAAGGAAGAATTCCCGTACACATTGCGGATTGTTTCTGAAATCACAGAATCAAATGGTTCTTCTTCAATGGCAACCGTTTGTGGTGCGTCATTGGCGATGATGGATGCTGGTGTACCGATCAAGCGTCCAGTTGCGGGTATCGCAATGGGCCTCATCAAAGAAGAAGAGGGCCTCGCAGTTCTCTCCGACATCTTGGGTGACGAAGATCATCTCGGCGACATGGACTTTAAAGTGGCGGGTACATCTGAAGGCATTACGTCTCTTCAAATGGACATCAAAATTACCGGCATCACTAAAGACATCATGGAAAAAGCTCTGGATCAGGCTAAAGCTGGCCGGAACCACATTCTAGCTGAGATGGCTGGCGCTCTTACTGAAGCCCGTCCTGAACTCGGTGAGTTTGCTCCCCGTGTTGAAGTGGTCATGGTACCAAAAGACAAAATCCGTGAAGTGATCGGTGCTGGTGGTAAAGTTGTTCGCGAAATTGTTGAGAAAACAGGCGCGAAAATCGACATCTCCGATGACGGTACAATCAAAGTAGCCTCTTCCGATCAAGCAGCAATCGCTGCCGCAATCGATTGGATCAAAGGTCTAACTGCTGAGCCTGAAGCCGGTGTGGTCTACAAAGGTAAAGTTGTGAAGGTTGTTGAATTCGGCGCCTTCGTAAACTTCTTTGGTCCAAAAGACGGTCTGGTTCACATCTCGCAGCTTAAACCTGAAAAGGTTGAGAAGGTGCAGGACGTTGTGAACGAGGGCGACGAGATCTACGTCAAGCTTTTGGGCTTTGATGATCGTGGCAAAGTGCGTCTCTCCATGAAGGCGGTTGATCAGGAATCTGGCGAAGCTTTCGCTGATTTCGAAGATGAGCCTCCCCGTAAAAGAAGTCGCGGACGTAGTCGCTCAAGAGATTAAGTCTATATAATATAAGGGTTTTTCTCTGGTGATAAGATGAGTGTCATCTTTGAAACGGAGATAAGTTAAAGCTCTTTTAAGCATAAGAAGAGAGGGTAGCTGTTATAGCTTCCCTCTCTTCGTGTTTTTGGCGAGACCGTGGTGGAACCTGGGGGGGATTTGGCAACGAGAATGATGAGACGAATATGATGATGAAACGAAAGCAAACAGGCGATTTCTGGTCACCCATAAAAGCCTTTGTTCTTACCGTATCGCTCCTGTGTGTAGGCGCGTCCCTGCCCGCATCTGCAGAAACAGAAGAAGGTGGACTGCCGTCAGAATACAATTGGCGCAATGTCATCACCCAGACCGATAAAGAACGCCTCTCTAATTTGGACGAAGCAATTGCTCAGGGGACGGAAGAGAGCTATGCGACCAGCGCTTCAATTTCCCAGCGCGCAGCCCTCCACAGGGTCATGAGCGCCCCTGCAACACGCATCAAAGATCAAGATCTGATGGGTTGGTGGGGATGTCGCACCATCAAAGTGGGGGGGCCTCTTTCGGGGCTTGTCGTCTATCCCTTCTTCGATTGCCGAGTGCGCGTCATCGATGGATTTCTATTTTTTGAAAAGCGCTCGGGGTCTCAGCGTATTTCTGGTCGCCTCTACCATAAGGACGCAACAACCCGGCTGCTTCTGGGCGCGCCTACCTATAATGACGACCCACAGCGTGCCTATTCAGGTCCAGAAGGCGGCATCACCGACCCTCAGAAACAGGACAAAATTGGCGTGCTCTCCGTCCTAGAAGATGGCCGTGTGCGGATTGTCTTTCCCTATCCAGTGTTAGAAAGCACTTTTGATATATTGGAAATGCGCCGACCAGAAACCTTGCACCGCTGATAGCGGCAAGTCAGGCGTCCCCCAAACAAAACGCGGCCCCGGATCATCCGGGGCCGCGTTTTGTTTGGGTAGGAAGAGCGTCTTAGAAGGGC
>NVSO02000093.1 GCA_002401305.2 Rhodobiaceae bacterium
CCCCGCCGCCATGCCTTGTGCGCCCAGCCCATAGCCTTTGCGCAACACAATTGTGAAGAACGGCACTTTCATGTGAGCGGCGTTGATGAACATGCGAGAGACGTGACGGACTTGCGCTGTCTCTTCGATATCTGGGCCCACCATAAAGCCCGGCGTGTCACACAGGGATACCATCGGCAGACCGAAGGTATTGCACAGCTGCATGAAACGGGCGGCCTTGTCGGCAGCAGGCGCATCGATGGCGCCGCCCAAATGGTAGGAGTTGTTCGCAATGAGCCCCATGGGTCGGCCTTCAATACGCACCAAACATGTGAGGATGCCAATGCCGAAATCTTTGCGTAATTCTAGCACGCTGTCTTTGTCACATAGATTGTCGATGACCGTGCGCACGTCATAGGCTCGCAAACGGTTTTCGGGAATGAGAGAGCGCAAAATCCGTTGGTCTTCAGCTTCCCAATTATCTAGGCGGCCCTGAAAATAGGATAGATATTTTTTGGTGACCGCAACCGCTTCCGCCTCGTCCTTTACGACAATATCCACGACACCATTTTTACGGTGTACATCGATGGGGCCTACTTCATCTGCGGTGTAGACACCCAAGCCGCCGCCTTCAATCATGGCGGGACCGCCCATGCCGATGTTAGAATTTTCGGCCGCAATGATCGTGTCGCAACAGCCAAGCAAAGCTGCATTACCCGCAAAACACCGACCCGACACAACGCCGACGAGTGGCACACGTCCGTTCATTTGGGCAAGGCGAATAAATGACGGTGTATCCAATCCTGCGACAGCGGGAATATCAGTATCGCCGGGACGGCCACCACCGCCTTCTGCAAACAATACAATCGGAAGGTTCCACTCTTCAGCAATGTCGAGCATGCGGTCTGTCTTTTTGTGATTCATGCCGCCTTGGGTGCCAGCAAAGACGGTGAAGTCATAGGCCAGCACCATGGTGCGGCTGTCTTCATCATCGAACAGCTCCCCATTGACCGAACCAATACCTGTGACCATGCCGTCAGCGGGGCTCATTTTGATAAGCTCCTCTAGCGAACGACGGCGGCGTTGGGCAGCCAGCGCCATGCCCCCATATTCGATGAAGCTATCGTCATCGCATAGGTCTGCAATGTTTTCACGCGTGGTGCGCTGGTTGCGCTTGCGACGGCGCGCCACGGCTTCCGGGCGATACTCATCGAGGCCCGTGTTTACCCGGTCGATCACTTCTTGCAGGTCTGGACGAATATGGTCGAGGTCCACTTCTTCCTCTTGAAGGGTGGCATCCCCAGCCACCTCACATTCTTCGATGAAAAAGAGCGGCGTGCCTTCAAACAACACATCGTCGGGTGACACATTTACTTGGCGCACAATACCGGAGATGGCGGCTGTAATTGTATGCTCCATCTTCATGGCTTCGATGATAGCAACTTGTTGACCAAGGGCTACTTCGTCCCCTTCGACGACATCCACAGAAACCACGCGACCTTGCATGGGCGCGGGAACAACGCTGGTGCCCGCGGGGCCGTCTACGGCAACGTGGGCAGCGTCAGCTTGATCATCGGCGTCACTTTCGAAGAAGTGATTGTTATGAGTTGTGCCGCCCACCAGTTCGGCCGCGTTGTCTGCAATGAAGTTTGTATAGACTTCATTAGCTTGAAAGTCGGCCCGCTTAAGAAGATTCAAATGGAATGGCAGATTGGTCGCCACGCCTTCAATTTGAAATTCGCACGCAGCGCGGTATGCCCGATTTACAGCATCTATGTAATTCGTGCTGGGAGACCACGCAATCAATTTGGCCAAAAGCGAGTCATAGTTTGGGCTGGTTTGATAGCCTTGATAGCCGAAGCTATCGACGCGAATGCCGGGGCCGGAAGGCGCTGTGAAGCGCTTGAGAATACCACCAGCGGGCTTTGCCTCGCCTTGCGCGTCCATGGTCTCCATGTTGATCCGAATTTGAACGGCATGACCGCGAGGTTGATAGCTCTCTTGATTTAACCCTAAATCGTCTAAGCTTTGACCCGCGGCAATGCGGATTTGCGTGGCGACCAAATCAATCCCTGTAATTTCCTCGGTCACGGTATGCTCAACTTGCAAGCGCGGATTTGCTTCCATGAAAGCGAACGTGCCTTCGGAGCCTCCGTCCGCGTCCACCAAAAACTCGAATGTGCCTAGGCTGTCGTAGTTGGTCGCATGGGCCAATTTGAGTGCGGCTTGTGTCAGCTTATCGCGCAATGCGGACGACAGTGTTGGGCTCGGCGCTACTTCTACCAATTTTTGGTGGCGACGTTGGAGCGAGCATTCACGCTCGCCCAGATGAATGATGTTTTTGCCATCGCCAACGATTTGAATTTCAATGTGGCGTGCTTTGGTGATCAACTGTTCGACATAGACATCGCCAATGCCGAAGGCGGCCGTCGCTTCTGATTGGCAGCGCGCATAGGCTTCGTCTACAGCGTCAAGAGATGTGACTGGCCGCATGCCGCGCCCCCCACCGCCTGCAACCGCTTTGATCATGATCGCGGCATTGTCACCGAGTGAGGTGAAAAAGGCGCGGGTCTCTTCCAAGCTGGTTGCCCCATTCGTGCCGGGCAATAAAGGCGCACCCACTTCAGCGGCAAGAGCGCGCGCTTTTACTTTGTCACCGAACAGCTCAAGCGCTTTGGCATTTGGACCGATAAAGGTGATGCCATTTTTTGCACATTGCTCTGCAAAGGCTGCGTTCTCACTTAGAAAACCGTAGCCGGGGTGGATGGCATCTGCGCCGACCGACAGAGCAGAGGCAATAATTTGATCTGCATCGAGGTAGGCAGCGGCGCCGTGCCCGCTTAACGCAATCACTTCATCAGCAGCTTTCACATGAAGGGAGCGGGCATCATCTGGTGCATATATTGCGACAGAAGCAAGCTGACATTCAGCGGCAGCGCGGGCGATGCGAATTGCGATCTCGCCCCGGTTTGCGATGAGAATCTTTTTCATTCGGTTTCCTAAAGTCTTGTGCTTGGCCGTAGACAAGCGAAATATCGATAGGTCGACTATCGCGATACCAGCCGCAGAGTCAAATCTTGGATTTGCACATTTTTCGGCGCACTCACGGGCCTTTGCGGGTCACATCTTCGCCATAGAGCCAATCTAGTTGCGAGGCGATGAAACCGGGGGCAACTTTACCCGCCAACCAAACGGGGCCGTAAGTTAGGCCTTGAGAAAATAGGTTAGACTTGTGGAAGAAACGGCTATTAGCGCGTGACCCCAATTGTACTTTCGCTGTGCGTTTCATTCGGGCTGACTGGTAAGATTGTAAAGCCTGCTGCGGCGCATCGGGGGATTGTGCGAGACAGCGCGCCAGCACATAAGCGTCTTCAATGGCCATCACCGCTCCTTGAGCCAAGAAGGGCAAAGTGGGATGACACGCATCCCCCAGCAAGGAGACACGACCCTTTGACCAGTTTTTCATTGGATCACGATCATGCAAGGCCCATTTGAAACAGGTGTCGTTCTCAACTGCGTGGAGCAGTTCTTGGATGTCGGCACACCACGGCGCGAAGTCCTTTAACAGCTCTTGTTTACTGCCCGGAGTGGTCCAGCTTTCGTTCTGCCAATCGCGCGCCTCTCTCACCCCAACGATGTTTATGAGCTCGCCCCCTCGTAAATAATACGTCACCACATGACCATGGGGACCTGCCCACACAGTCGCGTTGGGGGGAATGAGGTTTTTTCTCACGCGGTCTACAGGAACAATTGCCCGCCAGGCGGTGTTGCCCGTGAAGCGAGGTTTGGCCGCTCCAAAAAGGCCTGTGCGGATTTTGGAATGAATGCCGTCTGCCCCGATCAACACATCGCCGGTGACTGTTGTGCCGTCTTGCAAGGTGAGGCTTACACCCGACGCGCTTTGGTCAAACCCCGTGATCGCCTTACCCAAGTGAAGGGCACCGGGTGCGCGTTGCTCCAATGCGGCAACAAGTTCTTGCTGCAAATCGGCGCGATGAATATGGAGGTAGGGTGCCCCGTGCCGGGCTTCGATTTCAGCACCAAGGGGAAAAGAGAAAATCTGCTGACCCGTGGGGCCAAATCGCATTTCGGCGGCTTGCGGGCGAAATGCGCGGGCCGCGATTGGCTCCAAAACATCAAGAGCCCGTAGGACATGGGAGCCATTGGGACCAATTTGCAGGCCAGCCCCAACTTCTTCGATTTGCTCGGATTGTTCAAAGACGTGGGGCGTGAACCCCTGACTATGTACAGCGAGGGCGGCTGTGAGGCCGCCCATGCCTGCTCCTACGATCAGCACATCCATTTTAAAGCCCTTTTGCGATTACGTCTGTTCGTCAAACATATCACAAAGCGGGGCTGTCGATAGGACCGCCTTGTCGCAGTGTTCCTAGCTTAGGAACTCGTAATCATCCAACTCAACTGTCGAGGTGGCTTCCGCATATCCACGGGTATGAGACCCCCAGTTTTGCGTGATTTTTCCGTCAGCATTTTTGTACCAAGAGTTACAATGAGGATCAGCCCACACAGTTGTGGAGAGCTGCTCCTGTAGTTCTGCGTTGAACCTCTTTTGGGCTTCCTTGGTTGGCACCATGGCTTGGGCCTGTTTATCTTTCATGGCTTTGAGCGCTGCAACGGTATAGCCGACTTGCTGCTCGAGCATGAAGATGATGGAATTGTGACCCAAATTGGTATTTGGTCCGTAGAGAACAAATAGGTTCGGGAAGTCGTTGACCGTAATGCCTAGATAGGCTTCTGGTGCATCTGACCACACATCATTGAGATGCGCCCCGCCGCGCCCGACCACATCCATTGACCATTTCCAGCCTGTGGTTTCAAAGCCTGTTGCGTAGATGATCACATCAAATTCGTGCAATTCACCATCAGCCGTCTCCACACCTTTTGGATTGATAGCCGAGATGCCCTCAGTCACTAATGACACATTATCGCGCATCATGGCGGGGTAAAACTCGTCGGTGATGAGGATACGCTTGCACCCAATTGGATAGTCTGGCGTCAGCTTGGCGCGCAATTCAGGATCAGTTATTTGTTTGTTGAGTAAGTCGAGCGCGATCCGCGTATAGGCGTCTCGGCCTTCTTTGGTCCATTCAAATACTTGCCAGAAAAAATAGTCGGCGTTGTCATAAACAATTTGTCGGCTAGCAGCACCAACCCGCATGGCCGCTTCGGGCTGCGTCATCAGCATGGCTTTTTCTTCGGCAGTAATTTCTCGGTCGCCGCGCGGGGTAACCCAATTGGGCGTGCGCTGGAAGACTGTGAGCTGTGAGGCTTCTTTCGCCACTTCAGGGATCAATTGCACGGCACTTGCGGCAGCGCCAATGACGCCGACCCGTTTGCCTTTTAGATCAACCGAACTGTCCCAGCGCGCTGAATGGATACTTGGTCCTGCAAAGGTGTCACGACCTTTAATGTCGGGCCATGCCGGACGGTTCAATTGCCCCAAGGCTGCAACAACAGATTGTGCCTCGTAAACATCTCCGTTTTCAGTCGTAATTTTCCAATGGCGGAGTTCTTCATTCCACTCCGCCTTGGTGGCCCCTTGCGATAGGCGCAGGTGCGATGTCAGTTGAAAGGTTTGCGCAACCTCTTCGACATAGGCCTGAATTTCTGCCGAGCGGGGAAAGAGGTGGCTCCAATTTATGGAAGGTGCAAAGGAAAGTGAATAGAGCGCGATGGGCACATCACAGGCGCAACCAGGATAATTATTCTCGTGCCAGACGCCCCCCACTTTGGGGTTCTTGTCAAAGATCAGAAAGTCGTCGATGCCTGCTTCTTTGAGCTTCACACCAGAACAAATCCCACCAAGACCGGCACCAATGACGGCTACCTGAATTTTTTCAACCATATCTTCCTCCAAAGAATTTCGCCGAGCTTAGCGGAGTTCCAAAAGTCCGTCTAGGGCGACCACCCCAATTCAATTCTTCTAGCCCACTATTGCCGTCGAGTGGGCCTTAGCTAGACGTAGAGGCTGACCAATTGCCGAGCTTTCTGAGACGGCCATTTTTATGCTGAAGTAAAACGCCAACTGAGGCATCGGTCTCGATGAAAACCTCGATGTCTGCTTGGGCCATGACGGTGAAGGCTGTCGACAGGCCGTCCGCTCGGGCTGCGGTAGGCGCCCATACGCTCACGCTTTTGTAACGCTGCGTATTTTGCCCGGTTGCCGGATCAAAAAGATGATGATGGCGACCTGCGGCGTCAAACTGTTGGCCCGATGCAGCCGATGTCGCGATTGCACCAGCACTTAAGGGCAGACGTTTCAGTAGATGCCAAATACGGTCAGGGTCTCGCACCCCAATCTGCCATGGCTGACCGTCAGGCTTAGGACCCAGGGCTCTAAACTCGCCCAAATTCACCAAAACATGACGCGCGCCTGCCTGCTGCAAAAGCTCTGTAATTTGATCGGTAATGTAGCCCTGCGCGATACCATTGAGGGTCAACTCGGCCCCACCGGCTAATGTGATGTCTTGTCCATCTATCTGAACGTTTCCAAAACCCACTTTTGAGCGGGTTGCCTGACGAGGCTGGTAAGCGCCCTCTGCGTTGGTTTGAAAATGATGTGCTGTGGCCTGCCACAAAGGTTGAACCGTTGGATCAAAGGCGCCACCTGTTTGCGCGTGGAGTTGTTTGGACAGGCGCAACAGCTCCAAAAGAGGGGGAGGTGCTTGGTGAAGTTGGCCTTGTTGGTTCAAGCGCACGAGATCTGATTCAGGGTCGAAAAGACTGAAAATCCCTTCCAGCCTTTGCAATTGAGCCACACATTGACCTAGCAAGCGCGCCCGATCCTTCGGGGAAAAGCCCAATAGATGAATTGATGCATCGCCGCCAAGCGCGTGGCCTTCCCACATATCGACACTCGACACGGTAGGGGTCGCGGCCAAGGCTGGGGCTGATCGCGCGCCCAATAGACTCACCCCTGCTCCGGCACCTATCGCAAAGAGAGACAATACCCGTCGACGATTTACGGCTCTATCCAGCGGGTTTCTCTTCATTTTGGCCACGCTGGCTCCTTCGATCTATCCATAATCATGCTTACTCTATCTTAAATCTAATGGGGTAATTTTAGCACACATTGCAAATTTGTGACTAGATCAAAGGTTATTGCGTTGCATTCTCAACTCCACGCTGTAGCAACATGGATATGACACGCATTGTCATTCTTTATACCCGTCTGGCATTTGAAACATAACTATTTAGAGGCCCTCCTGCCCATGAAGAAAATTCTTTCCACAACCGCCATCTTGCTTGGCACAACAATTTTGGCTGCACCTGCTTTCGCGGGCGACCTGCCGAGCCGCGCTGAACTCTGGTCTTTGATCCAGAAACAGCAGCAGCAA
>NVSO02000094.1 GCA_002401305.2 Rhodobiaceae bacterium
GCCGTAGGCCCAACGGTCCCCACCCTCTGCAATGACGGGCATCTCGTGCCATTGGTAGGCGGCTACTTTGGCGCGAATGGTCTCGAGCACGTCGTTGGAAATGTCGATGGTGAAGGGGGTTATCTTAGATGTGCTCATGATGTTTGCCTTACATGATTGTTATTATTGACGGGCACTTAACGCGATGGGTTTTCATTATGGCGGGGATTGCCATGCTTTCAAGCCTTGTGGCGTGGCTAAGCGATTGCCGTTAGGGAAAGAGCGGGGTAGGCTCGTCCAAAGAAATTAAAAGGGGATGGAGATGTCTGCACAAGATGCTGTGGTGAGCGAGTCGCCGAGTATGACGCCGAACTATCGCAAATATGCGTTGATGGTTTTGTTGTTGGCCTATACGTCGAGCTATGTTGATCGGCAAATCATGGGGATTTTGATTGAGCCCATCAAAGCGGATTTACAATTATCTGATACACAAATGGGATTCATGACGGGGATTGCTTTTGCGATTTTCTACGCGACCTTGGGTATTCCTATCGCCTTTTTGGCGGATAGGTGGAGCCGTCGGAAGATCATTGCCTGGTCAATCCTGATTTGGAGCGGCATGACCATGGTGTGCGGCTTGGCGGGCAATTTTGCACAATTGGCGATTGCCCGTGTGGGCGTTGGGATTGGCGAGGCTGGTTCTAGCCCGCCGTCTCACTCGATCATTGCTGATATGTATGCGCCGAAACACCGGGCAGGTGCCATGGCTATTTATGCGCTTGGCGTGTATCTGGGCATTATGCTGGGGTTCTTGGTTGGTGCTTATGTCGCGGCCACCTATGGCTGGCGCTGGGCATTTGTCGTTGTCGGGGCGCCGGGAATTCTCATTGCGGCGTTGGTACGGTTTACATTGCGTGAACCTAAGCGGGGTGAGTCTGAAGGGATTCCAGAAAAAGAACTCCCGCCCTTCGTTTTGAAGGAAGCTATTGCTCAGGTATTGGGTGCCTTTAAACATCTGGCAACTGACAAAGTTTCTTTTCACACGGTGGCCGGTGTCACGCTGGTGTCGTTTGTGGGTTACGGCGGCGCTGTTTGGGGCGCTTCCTTCCTCATTCGCTCGCATGGCTTTACCTTGATTGAAGTTGGTGAATTCCTAGCGCTTGTTATTGGTGTTGGGGGCGTTACTGGTGCGTTGCTGGGCGGTTTTCTGACCGATAAGATTGGTCAAATTGATCCACGTTGGAAAAGCTGGATTGTAACCTGCGCAAAGGTGGCTGCGGCTCCCTTGGTGTTGTTTACCTATCTTACGTCGAACACTGAATTGATGATGTTGGTCTATATTCCGGTGACCATTCTGGGTGCATTCTACTTAGGCCCAAGCTTTGCGATGATCCAAAGCCGGGCGCCGATCCACATGCGTTCCTTAGTGTCAGCGGTTATGTTGTTTATTCTCAACATGATCGGTCTGGGCTTGGGTCCACAGATGGTTGGTATTTTGTCTGACTATTTGGCGCCAAGTTACGGTGCAGACTCATTGCGCTATGCGTTGATGATCTTGTCTTTCTTCTCTTTGTGGGGGGCCTTACACTACTACCTTGCAGGGCGCGCCATTGGAGCGGAGCTTAAGGAACAAGAAGGACGTTAAGAGTATGAGTGACCTCGTTGTCTACGGGCCTGCCTACAGTGTTTACACGCGGATTGTGCGCATGACATTGGTTGAAAAGGGACAGGATTACCGGTTCGAAGAGGTCGACTTTATTTCTGAAGGGATGCCTGCAGCGCAAGTTGCACGGCATCCCTTTGGCGTTGTACCCGCGCTTGAGCATGAGGGGCGCATATTGTGCGAAACCTCTTCTATTTGTGTGTATTTGGATGAGGTGTTTGCAGCACCTGCCTTGCGGCCTGCTGATGCGTTTGGGCGCGCTTGCGTGGCGGAACGTGTTGCCGCGTTTGATCACTATTTGTGGCCTGATATGCGCGACCTCGTTACCCAATCTCTTTTTGCGCCGATGGTTGGCGGGTGGCCCGATGAGAGCATTGTTGAGCGGGCGACGAAACGCTTGGCGCGGACATTGCGCATTGTCGAAGACACTTTTTTGAGTGATGGCTTTATGGCGGGCGGGCAATTTTCCCTTGCCGACCTACATGCTGGCGCAATGGTGGACTACATTGTACAGACGGTTGCCGGAGCGGGCTTGGTTGCAGAATTGCCAAACCTCAAGGCGTGGCGTGACATGATGCGTCATCATCCTTCGCTTGCCGCGACTGAGATTGACTTTGATGCGTATGAGTGGACGCGTCGTGATTGAGTATGGGGCAGTTGAGCGGGCCTAATAAACGCCCTGATCAATGGCGGCACAGGCCGTGCAATTTTGGGATGCCTTCACCACATAATCCTTCACATAGATGTTGGTGAAGTGAAACCAAAAATCTGAATTATAGACATTGGGATCGCGCACGACGCGCATTTGAAACCCAATGCTGAGATCTTCCCACGGAAGGCCTTCGCGTAAGGTCGCAAAGAATGCTTCTTCTCTGATTTTGAGGTGGAGGATATTTGTGTGCGTGCCTGCGTCCCTAAAGCTGGTGAGGGGGGGGAGAGATTGGTGCAGCGGTTCAAAGAATTGAACTTCTGTGTTGTTCATCTCTCTGAAATCGACGCTGAATTGTTTGCGGGTTGTTTCAAACCCATCGTCGCATAAGGAAATGAGGACGAGAAGGTCGCCTTGAAAACCGGATTTTTCAAAGTAGCAGGAGATCTCATGGTCGGTGCCTGCGCTGTAAGTTACTTTGGCTTGCTTGATGTAGCTGTCGATACTTTTGTCCACCAAGAAGGTTTGGGCTTTTTTCGCCGTCTGCTTCAGCTGTGCCCCTAAGAACTCGAATTGATCATTCTCTTGAACATCTAAGAGGGAGACCCTGCGAGAGGCTGCGAGGGGCTCATAGTCGCGCACGGCATTCTTTTTGTTGTTGGTTTTAATGTAGCTGTCGCGCTCTGCGTCTTCGGTGAAAAACCCTGCATAGGGCATGAAGTACGACGGGGTGGTGCGATCGAGTACCAGAGCATTTGTGGCTTTGATGGCATTTCGATTGCGCCCAAGGATGCGTTTTTTTTCTTCTTCGGTGTAATTGTCGAAGCTCAAGGGAAATGAGGACGCGCCGCCTGCAAAGGAGGAGCACAGCAGCGTGATGTCGGGGGGCAAGCGCCAGAAATCTATGCAGTTGCTGTCCACGCTTAGGAGCGCGCTAAAGGCGCCGATCTCTATGAGCAAACCTGAATCATCTCGGAAATCACCGCTTTTGAGTATCGATAGAGAGATTTCTCTTTCGGGAAGGACAAGGCTTTTGTCGAAGTCGGCGGTTAGGATGTTGTCAAAGCCTAAGGACTGCATGTAGCGCGCCGTGGAGCCTGATTGAAAGTTGGCCGTCAGGATCGGCATATCTTTGCGGATATGGGACAGCGATTCTGGGTGCAAGTGATCTGGATGGTTGTGCGAAATGTATAAGAGATCACAGGCATTGAGCTGCTCGAAGCTGTCTTCGGGAGAGGGTTGGGCCAACCACCAGCCGTTACAAAATGCCGGGCCAAGAATCCAAGGGTCGGTGGCGATCTTAAAATCTCCAGAGGAAATGATCAAACAGGCATGATTGAGGAAGGTGATCTCGACAGGCTTGTCGCTTGGGAAGTTTTTGAGGCAACGTCTGCGCTCAGAGCTTTCAAAGGTAAGGGTGTCGGTTACCGTTGCACGATCAAATTCTGCCAGCGGCAGTTTTGTACAGTCGACGTTTTTGTATTTTCCGGTTTGTGGATCTAGCGCCCAGCCGTGCAAGGGACATTGAATGGCGTTGCCGCGCGAAATCAATTTGCCGCCACTGTGATCGCAGGCGCGGTCAAAGACTTTGATGATCTTGTCATCCTGCCAGACGAAAAATTCGTCAAACTGGGTGACACCCATGTTGAGTGTTTTTAGATCGATGTTTTGGGAGGTTTTGACGTCGATAAAAGAAACCTCCTCAAGCATAAATGCATCAACGAGTGATGGCGCTTGAGGAGGTTTGTTGTCTTTCATGGCGGTCGGTTCTTTGTAAAAATGCCCAGTGCTTATATCGCGCCGTGGCAATGTTTGTATTTTTTACCTGAACCGCATGGGCATGGTGCGTTTCGTGCAACGCGACCCCATGTCTCTGGATTTTCAGGGTCTGCATCCACCGCTGTTCGGTTGCGCAATGGTTCGAGACCGCTCAGGGGATCTGATGCTTCGTCTGCCATTTCATTACGCCCAGTAAGGGGGTCAATGTGGCTGGGATGCATTTCTGGTTGCTGTAGCGCTGGCGTGTTCTCTTGCACAAATTCAATGTGCATGAGTTGGCGTGTGACGTCTTCGCGCAAGCGATGCAGAAGGTTTTCGAATAGTTCGAAAGACTCTGTCTTGTATTCGTTGAGCGGATCGCGTTGGCCGTAGCCGCGCAGGCCGACAAATTGACGCAATTGGTCGAGCTGCTGAAGGTGCTCGCGCCAGCGCATGTCGATGGTTTGCAGGAGGACGCTTTTTTCAACTTGGCGCAGAAGTTCTGGCCCCACTTGAGCTACTTTGCGGGCCATTGTTTCATCGGCGTGTTTGGTGAGGCGCTCATGAATTTCTTCATTGGCGATGCCTTCTTCTGCTGCCCACTCGGCAACGGGAAGATCGAGACCCAAGATTGTCTCTGTTTTTTCAACAAGACCCGCAATGTCCCATTGCTCGGCATAGGCCTTTTCAGGCATATGATCGGCAACCATGTCATCAATGATTTCATGACGCATGTCGGTGACGGTTTCTGATACGTCGTCTATTTCCATCAATTCGATGCGTTGTTCAAAGATGACTTTGCGTTGGTCATTCATCACATCATCGTATTTGAGCAAGTTTTTGCGCATGTCAAAGTTGCGGGCTTCAACTTTAGCCTGTGCTTTTTCCAAGGCCTTATTGATCCATGGGTGGATGATGGCTTCGCCTTCTTCCAGCCCTAGGCGTTGCAACATGCCGTCCATACGGTCGGTGCCGAAGATGCGCATGAGATCATCTTCCAAGGATAGATAGAATTTAGAACGGCCAGGATCTCCCTGACGGCCTGCACGGCCCCGCAATTGGTTATCAATGCGTCGGCTTTCGTGGCGCTCTGTCCCAATGATATAAAGGCCACCAGCGTCGAGGGCCTGTTGGCGTTTCACCGCAATGTCGGCTTCGATCGCTGCTGTGCGTTTGGCCAGCTCAGCTTCATCGGTAATGCCTGCGCATTCGTCGTCAATCCGCATTTGCAGATTGCCGCCCAGCTGAATGTCGGTACCACGTCCCGCCATGTTTGTGGCGATGGTTACGTTGCCGGGAACACCTGCTTGGGCAATGATGTTGGCTTCTTGCTCGTGATAACGGGCGTTGAGGACATTGTGTTTGACGTTTTGCTGTTTGAGCAAATCGGCAAGCGCCTCTGATTTTTCAATTGAGGTGGTGCCCACGAGAACCGGCTGGCCGCGTTCCACGCAATCTTTTACTTCGAGTGCGATGCCATTGAATTTTTCCAAACCGGTGCGATAAATTTCATCGTCTTCATCGACACGGGAGACATCTAGATTGGTCGGCACTTCAATGACTTCGAGCTTGTAGATATCGAGAAACTCATCGGCTTCCGTCATGGCTGTACCGGTCATGCCTGCAAGCTTGTCATAAAGGCGGAAGTAGTTTTGGAAGGTAACGGAGGCCAGAGTTTGGTTTTCTGGTTGGATTTCAACACCCTCTTTGGCTTCCAAAGCTTGGTGAAGACCATCTGAGTAGCGGCGGCCTTCCATCATCCGGCCCGTGAACTCATCAATGATGATGACTTTGCCGGATTTGACGATGTAGTCGCGGTCTCTCAGGAATAATTTGTGAGCGCGCAAGGCGTTGTTGAGATGGTGGACCAAGGTGATGTTCTCAACATCATAAAGGGAGCCTTCTTCCAACAGCCCATGGGCGCGCAGAATTTCTTCGCCGTGATCATTGCCTTCTTCTGACAGGGAGATCGATTTGGCTTTTTCGTCCAATTCGTAATCTTCAGGTACGAGCTCTGCAATGAGACCATCAACCGAGGTGTAGAGGTCTGATTTGTCATCTAGGGGACCGGAAATGATCAGCGGTGTCCGGGCCTCATCGACGAGGATCGAGTCAACTTCATCAACCACCACGTAGGTGTGGCCGCGTTGGACCATGGCTTCGAGCTGATATTTCATATTATCGCGGAGATAATCAAAGCCGAGCTCATTGTTGGTGGCATAGGTAATGTCACACCGATAAGCCTCGCGGCGCTCGTCGTCGTTTAGGCCGTGGAGAATACAGCCCGTCGTCATGCCCAATTGGGCAAAGACACGGCCCATCCATTCAGCATCACGGCTGGCCAGATAGTCATTCACGGTCACCACGTGCACGCCGTTGCCGGGCAATGCATTGAGGTAGGCGGCCAAGGTGGAGACCAAGGTCTTACCTTCACCGGTTTTCATCTCTGCGATCTGACCCTCGTGGAGAATCATCCCGCCGAGGAGCTGCACATCATAGTGGCGCTGGCCCAAGGACCGTTTAGCCGCCTCGCGGACGGCTGCAAAGGCTTCGGGTAAAAGAGCGTCGAGTTCTTCCCCGGCTTCTAAGCGTGCCCGAAATTCTGTGGTTTTGTCTTTGAGTGCCTCATCAGAGAGAGGGAGCATTTGTTCTTCTAGAGCGTTGATGCCTTCTACCGCTGCCCGATAAGTTTTAAGCTTACGGTCGTTGGCCGTTCCAAATACGCGTTTGGCAATCGAGCCGAAACTTACCATCAGGTTGTCCTATCTTCTCTAATTCTGATTGCTTGGCAGTGATGGCCAA
>NVSO02000095.1 GCA_002401305.2 Rhodobiaceae bacterium
AAAAGAAAAAGGGCGAGTGGTCCCTCTCCACTCGCCCATTACAAGCGCTCGCCTCCTCCTGCGTTCGCTATGTAAGACACTATTGTGACATCAAGCTTGTCTTTGCACAATAACATTTCCCGCAGAATACCCGGCGCCAAAGCTACAGATGACTCCAAGCTCTCCGGCAGTCATGTCATCGCTGTGTTTATTGAAGGCAATGATGGAACCAGCCGAACTGGTGTTGGCATATTCGTTAAGGATGTTGGGTTGTTCTTCGCGAGACGGTTCACGCCCAAGAACTTTCTTGCCGATCATATCATTCATGCCTTTGTTGGCTTGGTGTAGCCACATGCGCTTTAACTGCGCAGGCTCAATGCCTTCATCCGACAAGTGGGCCAGAATGAGCTTTGCAACCATCGGCACAACTTCTCTAAAGACTTTGCGGCCTTCTTGTTTGAAGAGCTTGTCGGGTTGACCAACACCTTCAGGGGCAGACCGGTTGAGGAAGCCGTAGTTGTTGCGAATGTTGTTGGAGAATTTGGTAATCAAGCGTGTGCTCAAAATTTCCCATGCGCCTTTCACGGTGCAGGTGTCTTCTGTTTCCAACACCAAAGCTGTGCAAACATCACCAAAAATGAAATGGCTGTCACGGTCTCTAAAATTCAAATGGCCTGTGCAAACTTCAGGGTCAACCACAAGAACGCATTTTGCGCCGCCTGCTTTGAGCATGTCATAAGCTGTTTTGATGCCGAAGGTGGCGGATGAACAAGCGACGTTCATGTCAAAACCAAAACCCTCAATGCCCAGCAAGTCTTGAACTTCAACCGCAATGGCAGGGTAGGCGCGTTCTAGGTTTGAACAAGCGACCAATACTGCATCAATGTCGGCAGCTGTCTTACCCGCACGTTCCATTGCATCCTTGGATGCGGCGACGGCCATTTCAGCAAGATTGGAAGGCTCATCATTGCTGCGTTCGCGAAGCTGCGGCGCCATAATGTTGGGATCCAAGATGCCTTCTTTATTGAGCACGTAGCGGCTTTCAATGCCGGAGGCTTTCTTGATGAAGGCTGCGTTAGATTCCGTGAGGGCTTCAATCTCCCCGGCTTCAATCTGAGCGGCATTCTCTTTATTGAAGTTTTGAACGTAGGCATTGAAGGAAACCACGAGCTCTTCATTTGAGATTGAATTGGGAGGGGTGAATACACCCGTTCCGCTAATAAGAATTTTAGTCAACGCTTCCACCCGTTCTGGCGACGAAGAATGTGTTGGGTTTTTGCACCCATTCAAGGCCACTGTTATATTGATGATTGAAATTAAGACAGACGAACCGAATTGGCCATAGGCAAGATGAGGAAACAATGCCAGAAAGAGCGAATTAGTCCGATAACAACCTAAAATTGAGAAGAATGTGGCAGAAGAATTCCAGCATTCGCGGGCGATACCGTCAAACGACGCGGCATTAACCGATATTCGCATAAAGGCTGAAACCGCCCTCACACAAGGGGCTGCGGATAAAACCCATGCTTTTCATCTGCCAGCCCTTGCGACCATAGGTGTTAAGGACAAGCCAAGGGTGCGCCACCTCATCCTGCGGGCTGCGTCCCCGACCGACCGTACACTGCATTTCTACACCGACAGTCGTTCGCAAAAATTGATTGAAATAGACCAAAACCCCGACGTCAATTTGGTTTTTCATGATGCCAGTGCCGGCGTGCAATTGCGTGTAGAAGGCGTGGCCACACGGGGCGATAAGGGACAAGCCGAGCAGGCGTGGCGCGATCTTTCCCCGCTTGGGCGCAGGGCTTACACGGCCATTTCTGGCACAGGCCAGCCCTTAGAGCAGCCGAGTTCTGCTTTGCCGACTCATTTGGAAGGGCGCATTCCCGACGCGGGGGAAGTGGAATCCGGTTTCGCCAATTTCACCCTGATATGCGTCACCTATGATGCACTCGATTGGCTGTCTTTAAGCAGAGCAGGAAACCGCCGCGCCCAGTTTTCATGGCAATCGGCCAGCAAAAACTGGGCGGGCGGTTGGTTTGTGCCCTGAATAAGCGGGCGGGGGGGGATAGACCGCTTAATTCCTATTCAGGGCGTTGAGAGGCATATGGGACATGCCCCCCAATCTGGTTGTGTAAAAGGGATAAAGGAAAGAGAGCGCTGCCCAAATGCGGTCGACCAGGCGCACGCATTTCAAGTACACATCTAAAACTGCAAGTGCAGATTAAATTCTGTAAGGCAGAAGCTCTCTTCCAAAAACGTCAAGATGAAGAGTTACTCAGCCGCCGCAGCGACTGGCTTGTGGGTGCCAGTCTTCTCGTTAGGCTTTTCTGATACAGAATTTTTGGTATCTTTGGCTGGGTTCACATCAACTTCGCCGATCAACCGGCCTCCTTGGTCAATCATCAATTGCCCGTAATGCACGGTGCCCGTGACTTTGCCGGTTGCGCGAATGATCAAGCAGCCTTTCACTTCTAGGGTCCCCTCAAACAGACCTTCAATTTCGGCTTCGTCAACTTGCGCGTCGCCTTTCACCTGTCCGGTTTCAGAGACCGTTAAAGAACCGCTTTCAATTTCGGCCTCTACATTGCCTTCAATCACCAAGCTGTCGCACGAGCTAATTTTGCCCTTCAACTCAAGCCCTTTGCCAACATGAAGGTTCGCCAATTGTTGAGCCGATGACTTGTCTGTCGAGTTGCCACCCAATGTAAGGGCAGGCGTCCGGTGCAGCTCATAGGCAGGGGTTGGACGATTGGTTGGTTTGGCGAGAGCGGGGTTTGAATTTGTCATGTGAGATGAAGTCCCTGATTGGGGTGACGAAGAGGCAGATTTGCCGATGCTGGGGGGTGTAGGGCGGGGCGTGTTGGGAGCGCGGGCACCAGAGCGCGGTGGAAGTTTTGATAATGTGCTTTTGGAGGGCTCTGGCTGGACCAAGTCGGCAAGTGGTTTTGCCGATTTAGACCGCGACGACTTCTTGAACATAAGGGGCCTTGCTCTTTTGAAAGTTCACAAACAATGTGTCGTTTGCGTTGAGCGTAAGATCGTCTTCTATTGAGGCGGGGCTTAGTTCAGATTGTGGCGAAATAGCGGAGATTGAAAAAACAATCCGTATACGCGCTATTATGGAAAATAGATTTTGACTAAAACTCTCCCGGTCGTATTAGCGGGCAAGGGCGGCGCATTTTTCACGGGCGGGGCAATCCACAAGATGGTCGTTGATCATGCCAACCGCTTGGGCAAATGCATAGACGATGGTCGGGCCGCAAAACTTGAACCCCTTCTTCTTCAATGTTTTAGAGAGCTGGGTCGACATGTCGGTGAAGCCGGGCACTTCTTTCATGCTGGCAAAGGAGTTCTGCACAGGTGTGCCATCAACAAAGTCCCACAGAAAAGAAGAAAAGCTTCCCTCCTTTTCCATAATCTCAAGATAGGCTTGGGCGTTGCCAATCGTGGCTTCAATTTTTCCACGGTGGCGAATGATCCCAGCATCTTGCACCAGAACCTCCACGCGCTTTTGGTCGTAGCGGGCAATCAATTCGGGATCGAACCCATCAAAGGCGTTGCGAAAATTATCACGTTTTTTAAGGATGGTGATCCAAGACAGCCCCGCCTGAAACCCATCGAGAATAAGCTTCTCAAACAAGGCTTGATCATCATATTCAGGCACGCCCCATTCGGTGTCGTGATAGGCAACATAAATAGGGTCTTCACCAGGCCAAGGGCAACGCTTCATCTCATTCTCCAAGAGTTAAAGAGAACGTAAGCAGAACGCGCCGCGCTGGCAAGGGCTAAAGTATCTCAGTCAACCAAGACGCAGGGTCGGCCGTCACACTGTGGCCTTCAATTGTGAGGTCGCTGTCCAAGGCGTCTAGCTTCATCAGTGCCATGCCGGAAGTGCCA
>NVSO02000096.1 GCA_002401305.2 Rhodobiaceae bacterium
TGCTGGTGTCTCCATGGTCTGGTTCTTTTCCCTTACGCGCGGTGTTAGTGCCGCCGGATCATTTCTTCGATCAAGGGTAACAGATTTACTTTGGGGTTTTCTTCGCATTCTCGGGGTAACGCTTGAGATAAATGCTGCATCCAGCTTTCGTCAGACATTTGGCTGTCTGTGAGGCCTGCGCGGTATCCATCGAGCCAGATATAAAAGCTGGTCATATCTGTCTTGGAGAGGTCGGCACAGGTTAGCCGACGTAGGTTGAGATCTTTGGCAACACTTTTAGAACTCGCAAGGGGGCTTATGAAGAGCGCTGCTGTGATGGCAATTAGAAAATATTTTTTGAGGGTGTTAATTGGACGGCAGATCACGTGAGCTCCAAAGGCTGATTACATTTCGCCCATTGGACGCAGCTGTGAGCATATCGGAACATGGCGCTTAGCTGTAGGGAAATAAGTGCCCCGCCAAAACCGTGTTGGCAACAGTTCCAGCGGGGCGAATAACCGACCCTCGGGGAAGGGCCAGTTGGGGGTCACTTACGTAAACGCAAGTGACGGGTAATGCCGTCTTACCGGTCGGGCATATTTTCTGAAACGCAAGCTTGGTGCATTTTACAACTGTGCAACCCGGCTGGCGTTCTAAAATTCTAGTTTCCGTTGAAATTCTTTTACTAGATACAGATGACATGCTCTTAGCGGGTTGATCCAGGTCCAATCAATTTCCTTTTAAAGTAATCGACTGGGTTGTTGATTAGAATTCCAACTTAGGGAACAAAGTAGAATCTGGAAAGAGAAAACAGCCCTGAATCTTAGGTGAAGGGATGGAAAATGTCCGCCAACTGATACTGTGTCTTAGTAACGGGCGTGTGGTGGCGTGTTTGATCAAGAATTGGCCATTAAGACGTGTTCTTGAGCGTTAGGTCACCCGTCCTAATTGTGAAAATTAGTCAGTTAACACCATAGAAAAATAGCTGGGGTATGTGTCGGGAGTGTAGGGCATTGCCATCAGGTGCCCGCCAAAGATGTAATTTGACCCTAAACTACCAATGAGCATGCGATGGTTGTAAATTTACTTCTTGCGCTTGAAGGTGCGTGTGCCGGGCTTGCCGCCTGTAGAGCGGGCTGAGCGTCTTGGCGACCCTTTGCCAGATTTTTTTGACGCCTTGTCGGACGTCTGGGCTGCGATGGCAGATTGACGCGCCATTGGATCATCCGCAATAAGCAGTTCGGTTTCCTGCAAGCGTTTGATTTCATCGCGTAGCCGGCCCGCCTCTTCAAACTCTAGGTCGGCGGCTGCATCTTTCATTTTCTTTTCAAGATCTGCGATATGGGCTTTGAGGTTGTGGCCGACGAGTTGCGTCATTTCCGACACGCCGGTATCTACGCTTACATGGTCTGCTTCATAAACACTGCCGAGAATATCGCCGATATTCTTACGCACACTTGCAGGGGTTATGCCGTGAGTTTCATTATAGGCCTGTTGTTTTTCGCGGCGTCTGTCCGTCTCGGCAATGGCGCGTTCCAGTGAGCCTGTCATCTTATCAGCGTAGAGAATGACTTTGCCGTCTATGTTCCGAGCGGCCCGGCCAATGGTTTGGACGTGGGAGGTTTCTGAGCGCAGAAAACCTTCTTTGTCCGCATCCAAAATAGCCACACGGGAACACTCAGGAATGTCTAACCCTTCGCGCAGCAGATTAATGCCGATCAAAATGTCGAAGGTTCCCAGTCTTAGGTCGCGAATGATTTCGATGCGTTCCAACGTTTCAATGTCAGAGTGCATGTACCGCACACGCAAGCCTTGCTCATGCATATATTCCGTTAGGTCTTCTGCCATGCGTTTGGTCAAGGTTGTGACCAAAATTCGCGAACCGGCTTTAGCGACTTCATGACATTCTGCGATCAGATCATCCACCTGGCTGGTGGCGGGGCGAATTTCGCAGATCGGATCTATCAAGCCTGTCGGGCGGATCACTTGCTCTACGAAGACGCCACCGGTTTGGTCGAGTTCCCATTGGCTGGGTGTGGCCGACACAAAAACAGATTGCGGACGCATGGCATCCCATTCCTCAAACTTCAACGGACGGTTGTCGATGCAAGACGGAAGGCGAAAGCCATATTCAGACAGGGTGGTTTTACGTCGGAAGTCACCCTTGTACATGCCGCCAATTTGGGGCACGGAAACGTGACTTTCATCGGCAAAAACCAATGCGTTTTCGGGGAGGTATTCAAACAATGTGGGAGGGGGCTCGCCGGGTTTGCGACCCGACAAATAGCGTGAGTAATTTTCAATACCCGCACATGCGCCGGTCGCTTCCATCATCTCTAAGTCGAAATGGGTGCGTTGCTCTAGCCTTTGTGCTTCAAGCAATTTTCCCTGGGCATTGAATTCTTCCAGACGGATGATGAGGTCCGCTTTGATCTGGCTCATGGCCTGCAACAAAGTTGGTCGCGGTGTCACGTGGTGGGAATTCGCGTAGATTTTGAGTTTTGTTAAGCGCTGGGTTTTATGTCCAGACAAAGGATCAAACTCGGTGATCTCTTCCACCTCGTCACCAAAGAGCGAGATACGCCATGCCCGGTCCTCATAGTGAGCCGGGAAGATTTCAATGACGTCGCCACGCACGCGAAAGGCACCGCGCTGGAACGCCAAGTCATTACGCTTGTATTGAAGGGCAACCAAATCAGCGATCAACTGGCTGCGGTCAATCCGGTCGCCGGTTTTGATCGAAATAGTCATCTCTTGGTAGGTTTCAACCGAGCCAATGCCGTAGATGCAGGAGACAGAGGCGACGATTATGACATCATCGCGTTCCAGTACAGAGCGGGTTGCCGCATGGCGCATCCGGTCAATTTGCTCGTTGATGGAGCTTTCTTTTTCAATATAGGTGTCGGAGCGGGGGACGTAGGCTTCGGGTTGATAATAGTCGTAGTAGGAGACAAAATATTCCACGGCATTGTTGGGGAAGAAATTCTTGAACTCTCCATAGAGCTGAGCAGCTAGCGTCTTGTTGGGCGCTAAGATTAGGGCAGGGCGTTGGGTCTGCTCGATAATCTTGGCCATCGTGAATGTTTTGCCAGAACCCGTGACGCCCAACAGCACTTGGTCTTTTTCGCCGCGTTCAATGCCTTCAACCAATTCTTTAATGGCGGTCGGCTGATCACCGGCGGGTTCGTATTCTGAAGTTAGGACGAGCTTGATCCCCCCTTCGCTTTTTTGGTGTCGGTTTTTTTTGTTCGCCTTGAAGGGGAGTGCCTCGAGTGCGTCAATGGGGGCTGCTACCTCCGCTACAAATGCAGCGCCGGGGGCCTCCTCAAATCCGTTAGGTTCTTTGTTTGACTCGCTCATAGGCACAATATGGGGGCGCAGCAAGGGGATGACCAGTGTGATTTCTCACTATTTTTGAGAAGTTTTGGCCTAAGGTAGACCTATTGATATTCTTCTTTGTCCCCTTGCAACGGATACGAACCCGATGAGCCCTGCTTTTTCCACCCGAACACATTGGTCGATTTACCTGCCAGCTTTACTGGTTTCCCTTTTGTGGGGGGCTTTGTTGGTCTGGGCCGATAGCCAAGAGCCGAAGCTGATGTCTGTTCGTTGGTTGGCCTTAGTCATTGAGGCCTTCTTTGTGCCGGCCTTGTATCTAGCGGCGTGGTTGCGGGCGCGGGGGAATGAATTTGTTTTGGGTGACGGCCTCTATATCCGTCAAGGTGGGTTTCGGTCTGAAAAGTTTGGAGTTGCCTTGGCCATGGTCGACAGCGTCTCGCTGCGCCACTCCCTTCTTCAAGGATGGCTGGGGGCTGGGACCCTGGACATCACCCTTAAGGGCGGGCGTGTTGTGTCTCTGTCAGATATGGGACGCGCGCGCAAAGCTGTTGAAGCCTTTGCCGAGGTTAGTAAGTAGCCCCTTTTTTTCAAGGTGCCGATACCTTTATGCCCTCATGCCCGCCCAGCCGCCATTGCCGGACTTGTTCCGGTAATCCATGTCTCCGCGGGCGATTCCTATCCATTAACCTCAGAGCGAGCTGACAGACGGACACCGGGAACAAGCCTGAGTGTGATGCCTCTGGGTGGTGGAGGAGGGTGAGTGGGTTCGTTTTTGTAACTTAAATAAACAGATCGTTTACTTGCCCCCCCCCAACTCAGCATCGCATTGGGGGCATGTGCCCAACGAAAAAGGCCGTTCAATGAACGGCCTTTTCGTAGATCTAACACTAGGGTGTGTCGTATTCTAAGCGCCGTAACGTGCAACAAATGTTGCAACAGCTGCCGAGATGATCTTGTCTTTGTTGTCAGGCAATTTAAAGCTCGGGTCGAAAAGTGCCGGCCAAATGAGGCTTTCTTTCAACATCCCAGCAACCTCATAGGCAGACATGCTCGTGTCGTGTGGCTTGAGCATGCCGCGCTGAATGAGGCGGTCAAAAAGGCCAGACATTTCGTCATGGCGACGCTTGATGCTCATTTCGTAAAATTCGCGGCCTACTTCAGGCAAGCCGGAAACTTCGGAGATGACAGCACGCATCAAATCATTGAGGCCCTGATCGAATTGTACTTTCAGGTAATTGTCGGCAAGAGTTGCGAGTGCTTCTTCAACAGTCGCAGCGTCTCCAATTGCGTCGGCATTCAACTCTAAGCTGCTGTAAGCCTCAGCGACAACTGCGGCGAACAATTCTTCTTTCGAATTGAAATGCTTGTACAGGGTGGCGGTCGACACATCCGCTTTGCGAGCAATTTCTGCCATCGCTGCGTGTGTGAAACCGTTTCCTTGAAATTCTTCTCGTGCTGCGTCGAGGATTGACCGACGTTTGGTCGCGCTTACGCGGCGTCGATAATTCTCTAAACCAGACCGAGCTGTAGTCGGTGTTTCTTGATCCATGTTTCTTACCATATTCATGACCCCCGTCACTCCCCCATTACATAACACAGTAGTTTTATGACGAAAATTAAAAAGTGCCTTTAA
>NVSO02000097.1 GCA_002401305.2 Rhodobiaceae bacterium
AACGCCTGCATAGTCCCCTAGAATATCTTTCAGCAAAAAGGGGACACCTGAAAAAGGACCCTCGATTGGTGTTTTGGCTGCGTCACGGGCTTGCTCGTCAAACCGAGTTACAATTGCGTTGAGTTTTGGGTTAAGCGCTTCGGTTTTTTCGATCGCTGTTTCCAAGAGTTCAGCTGCACTGACTTGTTTTGTACGCACAAGTTCACCAAGGCCCACTCCGTCATAGGTGCTGTATTCTTTGATGGTCATTGTTGTTTCTCCCCTAATCTTATTGAGCAATTATCTCGGCCAGATGGTGCCTTGCTCTTACTGCGATTTTCGGTTTGTTGTTTTAGCTGAAAGCGAAATTGGGTTTGCCCCGTATCGTTTTGGGTGCAGAAATTGTGGGCGTTTCTCCCTCGCTCCACGCGGGCACAGAAAACAATGTTTCGCGGACTACCGTATTTCCTTCTGGCCCAGCGTCACGTGATATGTCCCCGACATTGACGAAGGTGATGTCTACGTCATCGGATTTCACATGTACGGTCGCAAAGCCGTGGCCGTGGGAGTCCACAAAACTCAGACCCGGATTTGCGGTTTCATTGGATACCCATTTTGCCATGTTGATTGACCCGGTATAGGCGGCAATTAACCCGCTGCGAACGCCGTTGAGGAGCGTGTTGTCCCAGTTCACAATTGGTCCTTGTTCAGATGAAAATTGAGTGACCTTATGAAAGGTCTCATTTACTCGGGTTGACCGTTCAGCGCCGGTAAACATGTCGCCAGAAGAGATTGAGCCGACGGCAAACTCTGGTAGTACGTAATCGGTGCCATCTAGGTCGATTGGAATGCGACCGGCTGCAAATGTATGATAGTCCCCGGCGCAAGAGATGATGTTGGAAATGTTGTGGCGTTTGAAAAAGCTCATCAGCTCGGATGCCTCGGAAGGAAAACCTTGCCACGCATCGGTGCCAGCGTAACCGGCCTCGAAATCAGTCAATGGCATTTTGTCCATATCTAACCGGAAGGGCACCATGGGAATTGAATTTCCCCAAATGCGCCATTTGGATTTGGACCGGGCTATTGTTTCCTTAAACCATTCTTTTTGGACAGCCCCCAGACAGGTTCCTGGAGGGCTGTCTTTGCGCGGGTTGGGAATGCTGGCGTCACCATAGGTCAGCTCATTTTTTGGATTGCCGTCATGGGCTGTTTTACCCGCATCTAATTCGCGTACCAAACGGATGGGGGGCATGGGCGCCCCTTTGAGCAGTTTCTTGATTTCTTGCGTGATCACAGGCTTTGAACGGTAGGAGCGTGTATCTGTGATGATGAGATCTAAGCGGTCGCCCCAACTTTGGGTCCGATAAATTGTGAGGCTTTCCAAGGCGCTGATGTTGTCTTGGCCTTGGTGCAAAAGGGTATCGTCAGGCGGGCCCATTGCAGCGTTGTTGATGTCGGTGGCCTCGAAGTCGGACGTGAGAATGCACGGGATGAATTCAAACCATGATCGGTTGGCGGCGACTTTTCGTTTTTGGGCGGGTTGGCCATCCCCAAAATAAGTGTCGTGGCTTTGCCAGCAATCGTTGGTGAATTCGTGATCATCCCACGTGCAGACAAAGGGGAAGCGGGCGCGGGCGGCCTGCAAGTCTGGATCGCTCAGATAAGTTTTATACAGGTGGCGATAATCTGCGAGCGTGACTGCATATTGTGCATCTGGTTGCCAATAAGGTTTTGTGCCACTGGGAAACTTTTCGCTGCCATCGGGAAAGGCGGGCACGTTGCGAGGGGGTTTTCGTTCGGGGGGAACATCACCGATCACTTCATAGATAAAGTCGCCTAGGTGGAGAACAAAATCCAATTGTTCGTCGGGCGCGCGTTTTTTGTCTTCCTCAACTAAAGTGCGCCAAGCCCCGTAGAAACCGACCTCATATGCTTGGCAGGACGCGAACGCAAAACGGACGTCCCGGTCTGTGTTTTGAGCGGGGGCTGTGCGGGTGCGGCCGACAGTGTGATGGGTGTTGCTGCCTGCGATGAAGCGGTAGAAATATTGTGTGTCGGGCTCTAAGCCTTCTGCGAGAAAACGGACCGTGTGATCGCTCTCCATTTCTGCGCGGAGCGTGCGTTCAATGACGACTGTTTTAAAGTCTTCGGTTGAGGCGAGTTGGACCACGAGGTCAATCGGTGCATTAGGATTGCTTGGCTTTTCTATCCGGGTCCACAGCATGATGGCATCGGGTTGGGGGTCTCCTGAGGCGATGCCTTGGGGGAACTGGCAAAAGGCATCATCCATCGGTGTGGCATGGGCCACTTGCACGCGAGGGCTGAAGGGAAGCCCGGCGACACCTGCAAAGAGCCCCGTCGTGCCTGCTGCCATAAATTGCAAAAGGCGCCTTCTGGACAGCGGTTTGGACGCTGTGTGGTTGATGTTCCCCGGCATGTATTTCCCCTCGTCTTTCCTAGCGATCGAACCCCAGAGATTTACCCGTCAGATGATGGCGGTTTTATGTCTGGGACCTTCATTCTGCAGCTCTTCTGCGCGCTTTTGGTGCTGCTTTCTTAGGCGTTGCCTTTTTCGTCACAGATTTTTTGGATGTTGTTTTTGGCTTTACCTTGGCTTGGGCCTTGGTTCGGGCTTTGGCTTGGGCCTTCTTTTTGGCAGCTTCCTCTTTTGCTGCGGCTTTGCGTTCGGCGGCGGTCGGGGGAATAGGCACTTGAATCCTTTGGGACACTTTGCGTGCAGGGCCACGTCCTTTTTGGCGTCTCAGAACTTCTTTGAGGTAGTAGCCGGTGTATGACCGTGGTTCTTCTGCGACGTCTTCTGGGGTGCCAACCGCTACAATTTCACCGCCACCGTCGCCGCCCTCTGGGCCTAGGTCGATGAGCCAATCGGCGGTTTTGATGACTTCCAAATTGTGTTCGATTACGACAACAGTGTTGCCGGTGTCGACAAGCTCATGCAGCACATCGAGCAGTTTTTTGACGTCGTGAAAATGCAGGCCTGTTGTCGGTTCGTCGAGAATGTAAAAGGTGCGGCCTGTGGCGCGGCGAGCCAATTCCTTTGCCAGTTTTATTCGTTGCGCTTCACCGCCAGACAGGGTTGTCGCCTGTTGGCCTACTTTGATGTAGCCCAAGCCAACGCGTTTTAGGACGTCCATCTTTTCGCGCACTGTGGGTACGGCTTTAAAGAAGGCGGCGGCTTCATCTACAGTCATGTCTAAGATGTCGGCGATGGATTTGTCTTTGAACTTCACTTCCAAGGTTTCGCGGTTGTAGCGCGCGCCGTGGCAGGTGTCGCACTCTACGTAGACATCCGGCAAGAAGTGCATTTCGATTTTGATGACGCCGTCACCTTGGCAGGCTTCACAGCGTCCGCCCTTCACGTTGAAGGAGAAGCGCCCGGGTTTGTAGCCACGGGCTTTAGACTCAGGCAGGCCCGAAAACCAGTCCCGGATATGGGTGAAGGAGCCGGTGTATGTTGCCGGGTTTGACCTGGGTGTCCGGCCAATCGGTGACTGATCAATGTCGATGATTTTATCGATATGCTCGAGGCCCTCGAGGGTGTCAAATTGTGCGGGGTGGTCGCGGGCGTTGTTGAGCTTGCGCGCCATGCCTTTATAGAGGGTTTCAATCAACAAGGTAGACTTGCCGCCGCCCGATACGCCCGTGACGCAGGTGAAGGTGCCCAGCGGAATTGTCGCGCTGACGTTTTTAAGATTGTTGCCATTTGCTCCATGAACCGTGATGGCGCGTTTGGTCGAAATGGCGCGACGGGCAGAAGGCACTTCAATTTGTTGTACGCCGGTAAGGTATTGTCCGGTCAAGCTGTTGGGATTTGCCATGACTTCGCTAGGGGTGCCTTTGGCTGTGATTTCACCCCCGTGGATACCCGCACCGGGGCCGATGTCGACCACATAATCGGCGGAGCGAATGGCATCTTCATCATGCTCCACGACGATGACAGTGTTACCCAAATCTCGTAAGCGTTTGAGCGTTTCAATCAGGCGGTCATTGTCGCGTTGGTGCAAGCCAATGGAGGGCTCGTCGAGGACGTAGAGGACACCTGTGAGGCCTGACCCAATTTGAGATGCCAGACGAATACGTTGGGATTCGCCGCCTGAAAGAGTGCCGGAGTTGCGGGACAAAGAGAGGTAGTCCAAGCCGACATTATTGAGAAAGTGCAGGCGTTCTCGAATTTCTTTGAGGACCCGCTCGCCAATCGCGTTTTGCTTTTTGGTAAGGCGTTTATGGAGGTCTGCATACCAGGCATCGGCGTCTTTGATCGAGAGTTGGGTGATCTCAGCGATATGTTTGTGGTCGACTTTGACAGCGAGGGCTTCTTCTTTGAGGCGGTAGCCACTGCAATCGTCGCAGGCTGTTACGTCCTGGAATTTTTCGATTTCCTCGCGGGACCACGCACTATCGGTTTCACGCCAGCGGCGTTCCAGATTTGGGATCACGCCTTCAAAGGGTTTCTTGGTTTTGTAAGAGCGCATACCGTCATCATATGAAAAGACGATGATATCTTCGCCTGAACCATAGAGGATTGCATCGCGGCCCTTTTTAGGAATTTCATTCCACGGATCGAAGAAGGAAAAGCCATAATGGTTGGCGATGGCTTGAAGGGTTTGTGTGTAATAGGGCGAAGTGGATTTTGACCACGGGGCGACCGCGCCGTCTTTCATCGACAGGTTTTCGTCAGGAATAACGAGACCGGGATCGATGATATATTGCGTACCCAAACCATCGCACGCAGGACAGGCGCCAAAGGGGTTGTTGAAGGAAAACAGGCGCGGTTCAATTTCATCAATTGTGAAGCCGGACACGGGGCAGGCGAAGCGGGCGGAAAACACAATTCGCTCTGGGTCCGCATCCTCTTCGGTTTTGTCTGCCATCTCAGCAACCGCAATGCCGTCGGTAAGTTGGAGGGCGATCTCCATGGAGTCCGCCACGCGGTTGCCAAGGTCTGTACGCACGACAAGACGGTCGACGACGACGTCGATGTTGTGTTTGAGTTTTTTGTCTAGGGCGGGCACGTCTTCAAGCTCGTAGAAGGTGCCGTCGATTTTGACCCGCTGGAAACCTTTCTTCATCAGTTCGGCGAACTCTTTTCGGTATTCACCCTTACGGCCACGCACAATGGGGGCCAGCAAATAAAGCCGTGTGCCTTCAGGAAGGGCCATGATTTTATCAACCATCTGGCTGACGGTTTGGCTTTCAATGGGCAGTCCGGTTGTGGGCGAATAGGGGATGCCGATGCGGGCCCAAAGCAGGCGCATGTAGTCGTAGATTTCAGTGACCGTGCCAACGGTTGAACGCGGGTTGCGCGAGGTGGTTTTCTGCTCAATGGAAATGGCAGGCGACAGGCCGTCGATCTGATCGACGTCCGGTTTTTGCATCATTTCCAAAAACTGCCGAGCGTAAGCAGAGAGGCTTTCCACGTAGCGGCGCTGGCCCTCCGCATAGATCGTGTCAAATGCGAGGGATGATTTACCCGAACCTGACAGGCCCGTGATGACAATCAATTTGTCGCGCGGAAGTTCAATGCTGATGTTTTTCAGATTGTGCTCACGCGCACCGGTAATGACGAGGTTCTTTTGCATGGTTTACTCAAGTGGCTTTCGGTCTGACATGATCGGACTGTGTTGACATAGTGAGGATGATTGGTACCAGCGCGCAGACTACTCTTTTTGGGAGAGATAGTCTTGACGGTCCAATGCGAAATAGTTGTGGAGCCATTTTGACTTCATGATGTCTTTCTCATATTTGAGGCCGAGCTTTTTCATAACAGCTTGGGACGGGGCGTTATCGGGCAAAATGACGGCCACGATGCGGGGCAAATTGAGGGTGCGAAACCCGTGCTCCAATAGTTTTGCCGCGGCTTCGGTTGCGTAGCCTTTGTTTTGAAACTCCGGCACGAAGTGGTAGCCAATTTCGGGTTCGCCGGTTTCTGGCAGGACTTGTAAGCAGGCTTGGCCCACAAAATCCCCGGTTTCCTTTTCCCGTACAGTCCACCATCCCAGCTTTTTCTCCGCAAATAATGCGCGCTTGGTGTCGAGTATGGCTTGGGTTTCCTCGAGGCTCATAGGAGTGTCGAGCCAGAAAAAGACCCGTAGATCGCCCGTTAAGCGATGCATAAGGGCTGCTTCGTCCGCCTGATAGGGGGCTAAGGACAATCTAGGGGTGGCAAGCTGGCTCATGGTCGCGATTGACTCCGAGAAGGAGGGTGAACATAATGAGAACAAATCAGTTTTGATCGATTCTGACAAGGCTGAGTTTCTGAAATGCGTCTGAGGGCCTGGTGGAACGCCTTCAGCTGTGGACAGTTCAATTTGGGGCATGGCGTCAGCTGGACGATTCAGCTAGGGTCACCTCCCGTATTTTGCTGCGTTTATTAAGTGGGGCCACAGCCTCAGAAATACTAGCGCAGTCCTTGAGAATTTGGAGATTTCGTATGGCCGGCAGCGTCAATAAAGTCATTCTGGTTGGTAATCTGGGCGCTGACCCTGAAATTCGCAACACGCAAGATGGGCGTCCGATCGCTAATCTGCGCATTGCAACGTCTGAAACATGGCGCGATAAAAACTCTGGCGAGCGCAAAGAACGCACAGAATGGCACCGCGTAGTGATTTTCAACGAAGGTCTCTGCCGGGTCTGCGAGCAATATTTGAAGAAGGGCGCCAAAGTTTACATTGAAGGCCAGCTTCAAACCCGTAAATGGCAAGACCAAAGCGGCCAAGACCGCTATAGCACCGAGATTGTGCTGCAAGGCTTCAATTCAACATTGACCATGCTTGATGGACGCAGCGGCGGCCAAGGTGGCGGCGGCGGTGACTTCGGTGGCGGGGGTGCTTCTTCTGGTGGTTACGGCGGCGGCAACAATGAGGGCGGCTACGGCGGCGGTTCTGGTGGTCAAGGTGGCGGGCAGGGCGGTCAAGGTGGCCAAGGCGGCGGCCAAGGTGGCGGCGGGTCGTTCAATCAAGACATGGATGATGAAATCCCATTTTAAGCGGCTTGATGCCTGCTAAATAGTATCGCTGACTAATATAGTGAGAGCTCGCCTTATGGCGGGCTCTTTTGTTTTGGAGAATTTTTGAGTCTAAGAATGAGGTTTTTAAGGACTGAAATTTGGTTTCCGTCGCGCGTGTTTGAATTCTTATATTTTTCCTTGTTATTTCAATGGCTTACGCGGATTTTTGAGGCGAGGATGACCGTTGCTCTCTGAGGTCATATTTGCTAGTTTGCAGCACGACTTTCCGGGCGGGATTCGGACCCGCATCTTCTCGGAACTAAAGGCATATTTTTCGCGTCCCATTGCGCTGGTTGAAC
>NVSO02000098.1 GCA_002401305.2 Rhodobiaceae bacterium
AGTACAATGGTTTTGAAAAAGTCATATTTATTTGCCTCCGTGATCTCAATCTTGGTGATCGCGTGGGTTATTTCTGGTCGGTTTGGCACCTCCGAGGTCGAGAATGCAGAAACGGTTGCGGCTCACACAACCGTCAGCTCTTCGCTCCCTCATGTGCGGGCTAAAGTATTTACTGCCAAAACCAAAACGACTGAAGTTTTGATCCGAGGACGTACAGAAGCGGTTCGCAAAGTACAAGTTCGAACTGAAGCTGCCGGTGCTGTGGTTCGCACGCCTTTTGAAAAAGGCAGCAACGTCCAAGAAGGCGACGTATTGTGCGAACTTTCACTCAATGCCCGCGATGCACGAATGGCAGAAGCTGAAGCGTTGATGCGTCAACGTTGGTTAGAATTTGATGCCTCCCAGAAGCTTGCGGCCAAAGGCCATCGTTCTGAAACCAAAGTAGCCTCTGCCCGTGCAGCCTATGATGCAGCCCGCGCGCAAGTGAAGCAACGTGAAGTTGAACTGGCTAATACGCGTGTAACGGCTCCTTTCGATGGCATCTATGAAGCCCGGTTGGTGGAAGCTGGCGATTACATGAAGGTCGGAGATGCATGCGCTACGCTCATCGATCTAGACCCCTTCTTAGTTGTCGGTCAGGTATCAGAAATTGAAGTCAGTGCTTTCCACATAGGAGATCCCGGCACAGCGATTTTGGTCACCGGTGAAGTTGTCCACGGCAAGATCCGATTTGTAGGCAGATCCGCCAATGAAGCGACGCGCACCTTCCGTATCGAACTTGAAGTTCCCAACGAAGAGCACAAATTACGTGATGGTGTCACCGCCCAAATCTCTGTTCCCTCACGCAAAATCATGGCCCACCTTATTCCTCCATCGGTCCTCACTCTCAGTGATGACGGGGTTGTTGGGGTGCGTACACTCAACAGTGAAAAAGAAGTTCAGTTTGAAGCGGTCACTATTCTTGATGACGGCGCAGCCGGCATTTGGGTGGGAGGCCTGACTAATCAGGTTACCATCATCACCACGGGGCAAGAGTTTGTAACCACGGGTCAAGAAGTAAACGTGACTTATGAGCCGACAGCGGAGGCAAAACTGTGAATAGTCTAATTGACGCAGCGTTAGCGCGGACCCGGACTATCATGACAATTATGCTGATGATGGTCGTCTCCGGCATCATTTCCTATGTCGCGATCCCTAAAGAAGCTGACCCTGACATTCCTATTCCGGTCTTCTATATTTCCATACCGCACCCTGGCATCTCACCGGGTGATGCTGAGCGCTTGCTCGTCAAGCCTATGGAAACACAATTGCGGTCTTTGGAGGGCCTAGAAGAACTCCGTTCTATTGCGTCCCAAGGGCATGCTGGGATTATTCTCGAGTTTGATGTCAACTTTGATAAAGACGCAGCACTCCTTGATGTGCGTGAAAAAGTTGATCTGGCACGGGCAAAACTGCCTGCTGACACGGATGAACCGACCGTCAAAGAATTCAATGCTGCATTGTTTCCGGTGATTGTTGTTACTCTGTCTGGCAAAGTTCCTGAGCGCACGCTGTACCGGCACGCCCTAGAATTGCAAGATCAACTTGAGGCTATCCCCTCTGTTCTAGAGGCCGAATTATCTGGCCATAGAGAAGAGCAAGTTGAAGTGCTGATCGACCCGGCACGCATGGAAGCTTACAAAGTCAGTCCCGGCGAGCTTGTAAATGCCGTGACGATGAATAACCGGCTTATCGCCGCGGGTTCGCTCGACACCGGTGACGGGAGCTTTTCCGTTAAAGTCCCAGGCTTATTTGAAACCCGCCAAGACATTATGTCCCTCCCGATCAAGGTATCAGGTGACAGCGTTGTAACGCTCTCGGATCTCGCAGAAATACGTCGCACCTTTAAAGATGCCAATGGCTATGCCCGGTTTAACGGCGAGCCTGCCATTGCCATTCAAGTAACCAAGCGCATCGGCGAGAACATCATTGAGACCAACGAACGTATTCGTACCATCATCGCGGAAGCCCGCGAACGGTGGCCGAGCTCGATCAAAGTCGATTATATGTTGGACCAGTCCGATTTCATCATGCGCTCGTTAGGGTCGTTAGAAGCGTCCATTACGCTTGCAATTGTTTTGGTGATGATTGTCGTTGTTGCAGCCCTTGGCATGCGTTCTGGCATACTCGTTGGCGTCGCGATCCCAACAAGCTTTATGATCGGCTTTTTGTTCTTTGCCGTCATGGGCCTGACCATCAATATGATGGTCATGTTTGGTCTGCTCCTATCTGTGGGCATTTTGGTTGATGGCGCGATTGTTGTGGTTGAATATGCTGACCGCAAAATGGTCGAAGGGCTCAATAGTTTTGAATCCTACCGATTGGCCGCCAAGCGTATGTTTTGGCCGATTGCCTCCTCGACAGGTACGACGCTTGCCGCCTTCCTCCCGATGCTTTTATGGCCGGGCGTGAGTGGCAAGTTCATGTCACATCTGCCGATTACTCTCATTGTTATTCTGACCGCTTCGTTCCTCACAGCCATGCTCTTTTTGCCTGTGTTGGGTTCTCTGTTTGGCAAAAGCGATGAAGTTGACAATGATGTGTTGACGCTCCTCAATGGCGCAGAAACGGGAGATATACGCTCACTCCCCGGCTTGACCGGTCGCTACGTGCGTATGCTTGATTTTCTTATTTATCACCCCATTCGGGTGATGGCTTCAACGGCTGTCATTCTAGTCGTCATATTAAGTCTCTTTATGACCTTCAGCAACGGAACAGAGTTCTTTGTCGATACAGAGCCGGAGCAGGCCATTATTATGGTGAGTGCACGGGGTAACTTATCTGCACTGGAAGCCTCTCGCCTCGCCCAACAAGTCGAAGAAATCATTCTAGAGACTGAAGGCTTTCAAGCCCTCTTCTCTGTCGCGGGGGCAGGGCTTGGCGGTGGTCCAGGGTCTGGTGGGGATACCCCTCCCGATATGATCGCCCGTATGACCCTTGAACTGCTGCCATATGAACAGCGGCGTCCAGGTGCCGAAATCCTCGATGAACTGCGCCAAAAAGTTTCCGACTTGCCGGGTATTCATGTGGAAATTCGCAAGCGTGCTGATGGCCCGCCAACGGGGAAAGACCTTCAAATCCAATTGGTGTCCAATGACTTTGAGGCCATGAGCCGGACAGCCGGGTTTATCCGCACCTATATGGAAGAGAATGTTCCGGAATTAATCGACTTTGAAGATGAGCGCCCTCTTCCCGGTATTGAGTGGGAGCTGACTGTTGATCGCGAAATGAGTGGGCGCTTTGGTGCCGATATCACCGTGATCGGTGCTGTTGTACAGTTAGTTACCAATGGTATTTTGCTTGATGAAATTCGCCCTGATGATTCTGACGAGGAAGTCGAAATCCGAGTGCGGTATCCTGAAGAATATCGCACATTGGCACAGCTGGACCGCCTGCGCATTCCAACAGCAAATGGCCTAGTACCTTTAAGTAACTTTGTCACCCGCAAGCCCACAGCGGAAGTGAGTTCCATCAACCGTATTGATGGCATCCGCCGTATTATGATCAAAGCGTCTGCCGCGATTAATCCTGAAACGGGTGCAAAATACAATGTTGATCAAATCGTCAATAAGGTCGAGGCATGGCTTACACAGCAAACCCTTGAGCCTGGCGTTAGCTATGAATTTAAAGGCGCCAATGAAGAACAGCAAAAGGCAGCAGACTTCCTTGGGAAGGCGTTGCTCGGTTCCTTGTTCTTAATGTTCGTTATTCTGCTTACCCAGTTTAACAGCTTCTATCATACGCTCCTCACACTCTCGACTGTGGTCTTGTCCACGTTCGGCGTTCTATTGGGCATGGTGATCACGGGTCAAACCTTCAGTGTGATTATGACCGGTACAGGCATCGTTGCTTTGGCAGGCATTGTGGTGAACAACTCCATCGTTCTGATCGATACCTACCAACGTCTGATCCATGACGGCATGACTGCTATTGAAGCTGTGCTGCGTACAGCTGGGCAGCGGCTTCGTCCTATTTTGCTGACAACCATCACAACCATGTTTGGTCTCTTGCCGATGGCATTGGAGTTCAATGTAGACTTCTTCAGTCGTGAAGTGAGTTTAGGTGGGCCTGTGTCTGTGTGGTGGGTTCAGCTCTCCACGGCCATTATTTACGGCCTTGGCTTCTCGACCTTGCTGACGTTGATCCTGATACCGGTCCTCTTGGCAGCGCCTGAGATATTACGTCAACGCTACAAAAACTGGTCCGATGCTCGAGCTGGGAATGAACCAAATCTGGTTCATCCGGCGGAATAGCCGATACGAACATAAAAAGCCGGCGATGTATCGCCGGCTTTTTTGTGACTTAAATTAGTGGTGAAGTAATTAGGCTGGCAGAAGAAAACGTTCCAAAATGAGGTCCTCTTTTGTGCGGCCCCCTAAATCGACCACATAGCTCTCGCCTTCCCCACCGACGACAGAGTTCATGCTCACAATCCTCGTGATCTGTCCATCCGCAGCACACATAGGCATGTGAATTGATTCCGAGAGCAGACCAATTTCTCGTCCCCCCCGTTCGACCACAAACTTTGAATAGCTCACCGCACATGCTGGCGTTGAAACGACCTTGCCCATATGTTCCCGTTGCGCCACTTGCATTTCGGCAGGAACCAGATCGTAATAATCTTGTCCTGTCATGTCTCTGCCCAACGCCTCCACCAGCCCTGTCCCGAACAGGCGAATGGGTAGATTAGGCTCTTGCACATCGAGCACCAATATATTGGGAAGGAGTTTGACAACTTTCGCGGGCGAAAAATCTGACCACAAGGGAACTTGACCATTCCCCGGCTTGAGGGATGTCCAATAAGCGAAAAGTTCTTTTGTGTGGGGGTGGCGAATGGGTAATTTAATCACCAGTTTCCCTCCTCCTCTAGACTATCAAAGCACGTGGCTATCCGGGTCGTCGTAGGGTGTTATCTGCTGCGCTTTGTTTTGGGCATAACGCCAACTACTGACGGGCAAAAGCAACAGGTAGCCGATGGCTAGTGCCGACAACATGATCCATGGGTAGGAAACAAAGAGGGCTGCGAACAATGCGACACCCAATAAAATTGGCGCTACTTTATCACGACTAATTTTGATGCCTAACCGTTTGCCCGAGAACGAGGGAATACGGCTCACCATGAAGAACGCAACAAGAGCTGTATGAAGGGCAATAATCCACGGCAATTCAGGCAAAAATGTTGCGCCTTCAAAACTCAGATAAAGCGGCAGCATGACCAATAAGGCCCCTGCGGGAGCTGGCACCCCTGTGAAATAATTGCCCATCCAGGCTGGACGGTCTGGGTCATCGTGATCGACGTTAAAGCGCGCAAGACGCAAGGCACAACAGACCGCATAGCCGAGCACAGCGATCCAGCCTAATCCTCCCCATGCTTGCAAACACCATAGATAAAGCACCAATACGGGCGCCACGCCGAAGTTGACAAAATCGGTCAGGGAATCTAGTTCCGCACCAAACTTGCTCGTGCCGCGTAAGAGGCGTGCGACGCGGCCATCTAATCCGTCAAGCACAGAGGCGATCAAAATAGCAATCACCGCGAACTCAAACCGGCCTTCCAAGGCAAACCGAATGGACGTTAGGCCTGCGCACAGGGCAAAAACAGTCAATGAGTTGGGGATCAAACTACGAATGGGTAATCGCTTCATCGCATTCCGCCTTGGGTGCGTTGATGGCTTTTTACTATCCGCGTCCTTTGACTCATTCGACATAATTCAGTGCACTCGATCATTTCAATTAGATGGCTCATTCCATTCCTCACTTAAGCAATGAATTGACTGCGGGCGATAAGCTGGGGGCACTCGTTGAGGCTCCCAGCTTTAACTTTATGGCGTGAGCACGCTATTAGCGGATGGCTGCTTCGCGGGCCGGTTCGTTAGATTCTGTATCTGCAATCACAGTTTCGCCCGCAATGGTCTTTTGACCAACAGACACCAGAGGCACAACACCATCTGGCAAATAGATGTCCACGCGACTACCAAAGCGAATAATCCCGAACCGTTCGCCCGTTTCCAACGTTTGGCCTTCTTCTGAGTAACTTATGATGCGGCGTGCCACGAGACCGGCAATTTGCACAACACCAAATGTTTGGCCTTTGTTGGTTTCAACGATCATGGAAAAACGTTCGTTGTCATCACTGGCTTTATCCAAATCAGCACTGAGGAAAAGGCCAGGACGGTAAGCTGTTGCCAAAACCTTGCCTGCGATAGGCGAGCGGTTTACGTGGCAATTGAAGACGTTCATGAACACGCTGATGCGGGTGCGCGTTTCTTCGCCCATGCCCAATTCAGCGGGTGGAGCCGCCTGCATAATCAGATTTACCACACCATCGGCTGGTGAGATCACCAAGCCTTCACGGGTGGGTGTCAAACGGTCGGGATCTCTAAAGAAATAGACGCACCAGCTTGTCAAAACGATGCCAACCCATCCCGCGAATGGCCCGAGGAAGTAGTAGGCCAGCACTGTCGCCAAAGCGAAAATCAGGATGAATTTGTGGCCCTCTTTATGAATAGGCACAAAAAGTGAAGTGATTGCGTCCATAAATTCTTACTGTCATCCTCTAGCTATGCTCCCGAATATGGGGAGCAGTCTGAAATGTGTGGATTTCGTCGCGAAATCTCTTGTGAGAGCTTAGCTGAATGTCTGCAAAAAGGTAAGTGGATTGAGCGATTGCGGGGCTGAATACACATCCAATGCTCCGAGAAAGTGCTCGGCCCGCCTCCTCGCCCCCGTTCACCTTGGCACTCCACTTGGGAGTATGCAGCAAACCAGACTGCCCATGCTTAAGGGTGCCCGGGAGGCATTCTCGACTTAGGCGCCTGTGATTGCTCAATTTCCAACGCTTTTTGGCGCTCTTCCAGGGACAATTCGACCTCAACGTTCTCATCATCTGGGGAAAATAATTGGCGCATCCACATGCCAGCGTAAACGCCTTCCTTTTCCAACAGGCTTTGATGGGTTCCGCGTTCCACTATTTCACCTTGATCCAGCACGATAATTTCATCCGCATCCACCACAGTTGAAAGCCTATGCGCGATAATCACCGTTGTGCGATTCTCTGACATGATATTCAGGGCGGCACGGATTTCTTCTTCGGTATGGCTGTCGAGTGCGGAAGTCGCTTCATCCAATATGAGAATTGGGGGGTTCTTCAGCAAAGTCCGGGCAATGGCAACGCGTTGTTTTTCGCCACCAGATAACTTGAGGCCCCGCTCGCCGACCATCGTTTCATAGCCCTTTGGCAGACGGCGAATGAGATCAGCGATTTGAGCCCGTTCAGCCACTTCCCTCACTTCTGCATCCGTGGCGTCAGGACGTCCGTAGCGAATGTTGTAAAGGATCGTGTCGTTAAAGAGGACTGTGTCTTGGGGCACAATGCCAATTGAGGATCGCAATGAGGCCTGAGTGACGGAGTTCAACGGCTGGTTATCGATCATAACCTTCCCCGACTGCACGTCATAGAACCGGAAAAGGATACGAGAGATGGTTGATTTACCTGCCCCACTCGGCCCCACGATCGCCAGTGTTTTATTCGCAGGCACATCGAATGAAATGCCTTTGAGTATTTGACGGTCAGGCTCATAGGAGAACTTCACATCCTGGAATTGAATGCTGCCGCCGTCCACTTTCAAAGTTGTCGCGTTCGGGGCGTCTTCTACTTCAGAAGGCACTTGCACCAAATCAAACAGGTTCTCCATATCAATGAGGGATTGTTTGATTTCGCGGTAAACTGTGCCGAGCAAATTGAGGGGCATGTAGAGTTGGATCAAGAAGGTGTTGACCAACACAAAGTCACCCACAGTCAACCCATCCTCAATAATGCCTTGTGCCGCCATCAACATCATGGCGATCAGGCCTAAGTTGAAAATCACGACTTGCCCGGTGTTGAGGAAAGCCAGAGACGTTGTTGTTTTTACAGCGGCTTTTTCGTATCCAGCCAATGAGTCATCAAAGCGTTTGGCTTCATGCTCTTCATTGCCAAAATATTTTACCGTTTCAAAGTTGAGTAAGCTGTCTACTGCGCGGGTGTTGGCTTTTGTATCCTGCACATTCATTTCCCGGCGGAACCGTGTGCGCCATTCGGTAATGGTAAAGGTGAACCAGATGTAGAAGAGCACGACGCCGCCCGTAATCAGGGCATAGCGATAGTCAAATGTGTACGCCAAAATCGCGCACACCAAGGCCAATTCGATCAGCGTTGGGATGATGCTAAACAGAGAAAACCGCAGTAGGAAATCAATACCCTTTGTTCCGCGTT
The DNA here is from genome assembly GCA_002401305.2 of Rhodobiaceae bacterium. Taxonomy (GTDB): domain Bacteria; phylum Pseudomonadota; class Alphaproteobacteria; order Parvibaculales; family Parvibaculaceae; genus NORP139. The sequence goes on from NVSO02000098.1 coordinate 8,294, forward strand.
CGATCACACGGGACAGCCCGCCGGTCCGCCGCTCTAGGTGAAACCGTAAAGACAACGCGTGCAGATGCCTGAAGGTTTGCAAGCCCACTGTGCGCACGGCACGCTGCCCGACCTTCGCAAAGAAGGCGTCCCGTAATTGTGCCAAGGCAATCATCAGAATACGCGCAACGCCATAAGCTGCCACCATGAACACAGGCACAGCGATAACCCCCAACCTCGGGTCAGTCGCGGTGAGCGCATCGACCGCATCCTTGTAAAAGAATGGCGCATAAACCGTAACGCCTTTAGCTATGACAAGGACAGTGAGGGCTAAAATCACCCGTACCCGAATGTCCCAATCGTCTTTGGGCCAGAGATGGGGAAGCAAGGCTGCAAGTGTGCGCCAATGATGGCTTTTTTCCTCTGGCGCACCAGCATCGGCCCCTGTAATTGGGTTTTTTTCTTTCGCGCGTAATGCTGGACCG
>NVSO02000099.1 GCA_002401305.2 Rhodobiaceae bacterium
ACATGCCGTGAAGCGGGAAACCTGATTGTGATTTCAGGGTGTCCGTGCCCGTCTTGGCGAATGTCGAGAGTACCTTCATGCATTTCCACCACTTTGCGTGTGAGCGAAAGCGCTAAGCCGTCCGCGCGAGGTGCGCCCGCATTTTCAGCGCTTAAAAACGCATCTTCTGTGTGTTTAACTTCGACAGGCAGCAAAGTGAGCAATGGCAATAGGGCATCAGAGGTGTCCGCTGGAATACACTTGCTTTGAATGACAAAACCAGCCTGCTCATCCCACATCATGGCGACACGAACATGCGTATCTGCGGGCAGGGCGTGAATAAGCTCTGCAATCAGACGGTAAAACCCTTGGCGAATTTTCTGTGAATTGCCGCGCATTCCCGGTAGGGGTGTTTGCTCATCTAACGTGAACCGGACGCCCGCCTTTTGAGCGACGGCGGCCTGACTGTTTAATGTAATATCCATCAAACTTGGCAGCAGGCAAATTTCATCGTGCTGATTGGGCTGGTCTACCTCAGCAATCGACAAAAGGTCTTCGATCATATCCAGCAACGTTTGGCCGCTTTCATGAATATCTTGGGCGTAGGACCGGTAGCGCTCTTGACCCAACGGGCCGAACCGTTCGTCCTTCATCAACTCCGCGAACCCAATGATGTGGGTAAGGGGTGTGCGTAAGTCGTGATTTACATTCGAGAAAAACCGATGACTGCGCTTGGTCACTTCAGTACTTGCCGCTTTGGCCTGACTGATGGTTGCTTCTAGCGTTTTACGCACACTGACGTCTGTCAGGGTTGCAATGCGCGCCGTCACACCTTCATGCTCTGAATCCGTAAGGCGCACTTCTGCAAATCTTGTTTGGCCCATCGCGTCGGTGAAGGTCACATTCTGTGCATTGTCATCCTCTTCAGCACTTTGATGGGTCAGGTCGAGCCCAACATCAAATGGCTTGCCCATCATTTGGGACAGAGAACGGCCAATTAAGTCTTCCGCTGCTTGGTTCATGAAAGTTACATTGCCTTCATGATCCAAAATAACCATCGCTTCAGGGGCTTCCTGCACCAAGGTTAAGGGCGGCGTTGACGAGACAGAAGCTTGAGGGGTGCCACGCCCGCCCGCGACGCAGGAGGAAAGTGAAGGCCGAGATCCGATTTGTGCGCGCTCCGCTGTGCCGCGTAACCGCCAAAGCAGATTGTCAAAATCGTGTGAGCTGGGCGTATCCGACGACCCAGAACTGGCCAGAACCATATGTTCGTCGACACCTGATCGCATAATTTCGTAAATATCAGCTGCGGTCGCGGTGGCAGGAAGAAGAACAAGAACGGGAAGGGCTGGACCCAAATCCAACACCCGTTGCAAGAAGGCTCTGTCCGCACCGCCCGCTGTTTCCGGCACGCTCATATCGATCAGGAGAATGTCCGGCCCCGGCGCCAACAAAGCGCCCAATCCGGCAGAAGGCTTTATCTGGGAAAGGCCGACTTGCCCGCTGTTTCCCCCATCAGCAAGCCCACATGCTGCTGTGAGCCCCAACCACAAGCTCTCAGATCCGCTCACCACAGCCACATCAATATGAGCCAAATCGAGCACTGCTTTAGAAATCTTGTCGGGCGCACTTGCATCCACACGTTGATCTAAGCGCAAATCCGCCGACGGCAGGCCCGCCGGGCCCGGTGTTCGGCGTGGATTGGCTAAAGATGTTTGTGCAGGTTGCATGAGATCTCGCGAATCAAATTCTTCATTGGATTGCTGTTCGACAGACCCAGAGTCGCGCTTCAGAGTAAATAGGGAGTTAATATTCAGCACATCTTGTGGATTAACAGCTTTTAACCACAAGTCGCACACCTGTTTCGAAATGGGATTATGTAATAATTTCAGCAGGTTGGATGGTATTTTCGAGGACCTTTAAATATGAAGATTTTATTGCATTGGAAGGTTTCATTAAGGTCCTGTTGGGGATGAAAAGGGGGAAAAACGTCCAAACCGCCGTTTTGGGGGCCGGGCCGGGGCTAAACGTTAAGAGATTTTTACCCTGACAAACCGGCTCAAGTCTCTTCAGGCCAATGGATTCCTGCCAGTGCGGTTGCCGCTGGCCCCTCAATGCGCTAGGTAAGCGCTGGTAAAGGTGCGTCCTTAAAAGACCGCCTGCTAGACTTTCCAAGACCTGCCCGAAGCGACCATTACCCCGAAGAGAACATCACATGGCCAAGAAGAAAAAAACCTTTCGCCCCAAGGCACGTTTACCAAAGGGCTTGAGAGACATTGGCGCTAGCACCGTGCGCGCCGAACAGATGATGTTGGCCCGCATTCGCGAAGTGTATGAGCTTTATGGCTTTGAGCCGCTTGAAACATCGGCGTTTGAATATGCGGACGCTTTGGGTAAATTCTTGCCAGATGCAGACCGCCCCAATGAAGGCGTGTTCTCCTTTCAAGATGATGACGATCAATGGTTGTCTCTGCGCTATGATTTGACCGCCCCTCTCGCCCGTTACGTGGCGCAGAACTATGACGGCTTAGCTAAACCGTATCGCCGCTACCAAACCGGCCCCGTGTGGCGCAATGAAAAGCCAGGCCCCGGCCGTTACCGTCAATTCACACAATTTGATGCCGACACGATTGCCGCCCCAACTGTCGCCGCCGATGCCGAAATGTGCATGATGGCCGCCGACTGTTTGGAAGCACTGGGTATTCCGCGCGGTGACTATGTGATGCGGGTCAATAACCGCAAAGTGCTCGACGGTGTGCTCGAAACCGCAGGCATTGTAGGCGAGGGCCCTGAGTTCGACGTTCAGCACCTCACCGTGATGCGTGCCATCGACAAGCTAGATCGTCTAGGCCCCGACGGCGTGCGACGTCTTCTAGGCAAAGGCCGCAAAGACGACTCCGGTGATTACACCGAAGGCGCGCACCTTGAAGAAGCACAGATTGACCGCATCATTGCCTTCACTCAATGTGGCCAAACCGACCGCATCGCTGTCTGCGATGCGATGGCAGAGCTCGTGGGCGAAAGCGAAGTGGGCGCCGAGGGCGTTGCCGAACTGCGCGAAATCGATGCATTGGTCACAGCCTGCGAATATGGCCCCGAGCGCATTGCGTTCGACCCGGCTGTTGTGCGCGGTTTGGGTTATTACACCGGCCCCGTATTTGAAGCCGAACTTACCTTTGAAGCCGAAACAGAAGAAGGCGTGACCCGCTTTGGGTCTGTTGGCGGTGGTGGCCGGTACGACAATCTGATTGAACGCTTTAAAGGCGTGAAAGTACCCGCAACCGGGTTCTCAATTGGCGTCTCCCGGCTCTACACCGCTTTGGAAGCTTTGGGCAAACTGAACCAAGACGACGTGATTGCACCTGTCGTGGTGCTCGTCATGGATAAAGACCAAATGCCCGGCTATCAGTTGATGGTGCGCGAACTCCGCAATGAAGGCATTCGCGCTGAGCTTTATTTGGGCGGTTCTGGCATGAAGGCTCAAGTTAAATATGCCGACAAACGCAATTCTCCGATCGTTGTTATCGAAGGTGAAAACGAGCGAGAAGCAGGCGAAGTTACCCTTAAGGATTTGATTTTGGGGTCGCAATTGTCGGGACAAATTGAGGATAATGCCGAATGGCGCGAAAGCCAGCCCGCACAATTGGCCGTGCCACGGGCAGACCTGATCAAGGGTGTCAAAGACATGCTGGCCCGCCATTTCGACATATCTCATGAGGATTCTCGACATAGCTAGGCTCGTTAGGCGCTGAAATCTCAGGGCGTAGCGGGTCATCCCTTGCAAACCCTTTAGATTTTCATGTTAAAAGAGGCTCGCTCCCCCGGATGGACCGGAAAAGGACGCGGGAACCGATATGACCGAAACGAATTCTGCTGAAAAGATCTGCACGGAACGCCTCCAGCAATTGCTGGCGTCGGCGGGCACCACGGCTGTGGAAGCGCCTGTTATTCAACCGGCGGACATATTTCTCAATCTTTCTGGTGAGGCGCT